>JAUWTD010000048.1 GCA_030609775.1 Candidatus Altarchaeota archaeon | reverse complement strand
GAAGAAGACAACAAAAAAGGAGAAAGCGGGTGTTGTAGCGAAGAAGACAACAAAAAAGGGGAAAGAGGGTGTTGTAAAAAAGAAGCCTTCTGTAAAAAAATCAAAGAAGAAGACAACAAAAAAGGGGAAGGAAGAGGTTACTACAGAAAAAGCAAAGAAGCCAATAGAAAAGATTAAATTCCCTATGAAGCGGGGGGCGTTGGAAATAAAAGCACCTCGAAAGAAGAAACCTAGATTCGTAAGACAGGAGCTTTCAAAATTGAAAAAACTTAAGGATAAGTGGAGGGCTCCAAAAGGTGTTGACAGCAAAAAGGCCGAAGGTAAGAGAGGTAAGGGTAAGATGCCGAAGATAGGCTACAAGAACCCTGATATTATACGGGGAGTTCACCCATCTGGCTTCTATTCTGTGATGGTGCATAATGTGGGGGGTTTAAACGATATTGATCCCTTGAAGGATGCTGCAATGATTTCGGCTACTGTTGGAAGAAAGAAAAGAAACGAGATCATAAAATCTGCAAACGAGCTTAAGATAACCATACTTAATCCAAGGAAAGGTGAGGTATAATGAATTTAAGAGGACAGAAAAGACTTGCTGCTGAAATAATGGGTGTTGGCATAAATAAGGTGAGGATAAACCCTGAAATGCAAGAAGATGTATCAAAGTCCATAACCCGGGATGACATAAGATACCACATAGCTACCGGAGCAATCAACGCAAAACCTGAAAAAGGGATAAGTAGAGGTCGGCTGCGTAAGCGAATTGGGCAAAAGGCGAAGGGGAGAAGTAAAGGTCACGGACACCGGAGCGGCACAAAATTTGCACGGAAATCACGGAAGAGTAGGTGGATGTCTAAAATCCGTGCGATCCGGGATGAACTACGGAAAATGAAAGAGACTAATGAAGTCACTGTATCAGAATACCGGAAATTGTATAGGCAGGCTAAAGGGAACCTGTTTCATTCAAGAAAACATCTTCGGGAAAGTGTGAAGAGGACATCGAAGATATAAAAATTATAGAAATGGCAAAAAAAGCAGATTATGTTGTGCCCTATAGAAGAAAAAGAAAGGGCAAAACAGACTACAAAAACAGGTTGAATATACTGAAATCAGAGACAACAAGATTAGTTGTCAGGCCATCAAACAAACACATGATGGTACAATTAGTAGACTACAAGATGGATGGGGATATTATTGTTTCATCGGCAAATTCACAGGAACTAAAAAAATTCGGGTGGGATTTTACAGCAGGGAATACTCCTTCAGCTTATTTAGTTGGTCTGCTCTGCGGTCTACGCGGGCAGAAGAAGGGTGTGAAAAAAGCCATACTTGACACAGGTCTCATTACATCTGTGAAAGGATCCAGAAACTATGCCTCATTAAAGGGTGCGATAGATTCAGGGTTAAAAATACCTGCTGGTGAGGGGGTGTTTCCCAATGAAGAACGAATAGATGGCAAACACATAGCTCACATGGATAAGGAAAACATAACAAAAGAATTCACTAAGGTAAAGAAAAAGATAATAGAATCATTCAAAAAATGAAAGCCAAAAAGGCAAACAATCCGGGTGTTGGAAGCGTTCAAAAGGATAATACAAGAAAAAGAAACGAAGCGAGAACCGATGTTGTAGGATGGGAGCCTAAAACAACAAGCGGGTTGAAAGTACGTTTAGGTGAAATAAAAAGCATTGATGAGTTAATTGCCGGTTCTATACCTATTAAGGAAGTTGAGATAATAAATTCTCTTTTACCTGGCCTTGAAGAGGAGATAATTGATGTTACACGTGTTCAGAGGACAACGGACTCTGGCAGAAGGATGAGGTTTCGAGTGGTAACAGTAGTAGGTAACAAAAATGGGTTTGTCGGAGTCGGGAAAGCAAAGGGTAAGGAGGCTGGACCAACCATCAGGAAAGCAATAGAAAAAGCGAAACTTAACATAAAAAAAGTGAAGAGAGGTTGCGGTAGCTGGGAGTGCAGATGCGGTCAGGTTCATACAGTTCCGTTTAAGGTGGAAGGTAAATGTGGCAGTGTCAGAGTCACTCTGTCACCAGCTCCGAAGGGAACAGGCATTGTAAGTGGTGAAAACGCAAAGAAGATACTTGCACTTGCAGGGATCTCTGATGTCTGGGTTCATACAGAAGGCTACACGAGAACAAGCATAAACTTTGCTTTCGCAGTCCTTGACGCTCTCCAAAATACAAACCGTATGAAGATAGGGGATAAAGACATAGAAAACCTTGGTGTTGTGTCTGGTGCAGTGTAAAATGACCGGCAAAAAAAGAATCGCGATTATCCGTATAAGGGGTAAAGTACATGTGAGGAGAGGCATAGAAGATACACTGAATCTACTCAACCTCAATCATGTAAACCACTGTGTAGTCATAGATGACCGGAGAGAATACCGGGGGATGATAACTAAAATAAATGATTACGTTACGTGGGGTGAAGTAGCTCAGGAAACATTGGAGAAACTACTTGAAACCCGGGGTAAGATCATAGGTGAAAAAAAACTCTCAGACGAGTATCTGAAGAAGAATACAGCATATAGTTCAATTAAGGATTTCGCAGCAGACTTTATGGCTGCTAAAGCCGAGCTTAAAGACATTAAAGACCTCAAGCCAGTATTCAGGCTAAATCCGCCAAGAAAAGGGCATGAGAGGGTGGGCATAAAACATCCCTACTCTATTGGTGGAGTATTAGGTTACAGGGGAGAGAAAATTAATGAACTCATAGAGAAGATGATCTAAAGCTAAAAATGGCTCATAACGCTAGAAAAACAAGGGAGCTAAGAGGAAGCAGAACCTGCGGATACGGCAATGCACAGAAGCATCGGGGTGCAGGAAGCCGGGGCGGCAGAGGAATGGCTGGAGGCAAGACACATAGATGGTCGTACGTCAGCAAATATATGCCCGGCTACTTCGGCTACAGGGGATTTAAGAGGCCTCCTTCTGTAGTTGAAAAAATAAAGACAATCAATGTCGGAGACATAGAGAAAAACCTGGAACGGTTTGTTGCTGAAAAGAAAGTCGAAATCATAAATAAGGAATATATCCTCGATCTGAAAGCATTAGGTTATGCTAAACTCCTTGGTTCAGGCAAGATAACCCATCCAATGAAATTAACTGTTGGCTCATGCTCTCAACTTGCAGCAAAGAAGATAGAGGGTGCAGGCGGCGAGATAGAAACACCCAAATAAAATGAACATTGAGTTTATCCGTCCAATTATTAAGTATATTCCCGAGGTTCAGATACCTAAAAAGCACGTTCCCTTCAAAGAGAAGATGATGTGGAGTGTAGCGATGCTCTTTCTCTTTTTTGTTATGGGGGTTGTCTATCCTGTGCATGTTAATCCCACTGACATGCCGCCGGCTTACCAGCAGTTTGCCATGATTTTTGCAAGCACTATGGGTACCCTGATATCTACTGGTATCGGGCCGATAGTTACCTCATCCATTGTCCTCCAGCTTCTGGTAGGGGCTAATATGATTGATGTTGACCTCACCACACAGGAGGGGAAAGCTTTATTCCAGGGAGCCCAAAAGATACTCACCGTAATTATTGCACTCTTTGAGGCTACTGCAATAGTGATCGGATTCAAACTAGGTTTCGAGTATGTTCAATCTACTGGACACGTGTGGGGTCTCATGAATCCATTTGTTCAATTCACGATATTTCAGATAGCCTTGGGTTCAATTCTCCTCATGTACATGGATGAGGTCGTCTCTAAATGGGGGATAGGTTCAGGTATTGGTTTATTCATTGCTGGAGGTGTTTCAAAGACGATAATGACTGCGTCGCTAACATTTCTGCCATGGATAGACCCTTCAAGGTTCTCAGGTCTACCCTTAGGTGTCATACCTAATTTCATAGAGAAGGTAAGCCAGGGTTCAGTTGAACCACTTGTGTTATTTACGTTGATTTTTCCGCTGATAGCAACAGTCGTAGTCTTCCTTGTAGTAGTCTTATGTGAATCAATGAAAATTGAGATACCCTTATCCTATGGGGGTATACGTGGTGTTGGGGGAATGCATCCTATAAAATTCTTTTATGTTTCAAACATACCTGTTATACTTGCTGCAGCACTTCTTGCAAACGTCCAGATGCTGCCGGGGGTAGTGGGCATTGACGTATATGATCCCCCCTCCCTAGATGATATGGGCATACTCCAAAAGATAGTATATCAAGGGTCGAGGTATATCACCCTTGGTGAATTAAATGGTATACTTAGTCCAGACAATATTGATAAATTACTGGATATTGATATTCTAATGCATTTAATAATTTACGCTATAGTGTTCACGTTATTATGTGTTCTCTTCGGGAAGTTCTGGGTGGAAACAACCGGCATCTCCGCTGAGAAGGTGGCTGATCAAATTCAGAGCGGAGGGATGCAGATACCTGGGTTCCGGAGAGATAAGAGGGTAATAGAGAAGGTATTGAATAGGTATATTCCTCAGATAACGATCATTAGCTCGGTAGCAGTTGGTCTTCTGGCTGTTGGGGCTGATCTGCTTGGAGCGATTGGCTCAGGCACGGGGATACTTCTTACTGTAGGTATACTCTATCGTCTCTATGAGGAAATACAAAAAGAGCAGGTGAGTGAAATGCATCCCATGTTTAAGAAATTCCTGGGCAAATCATAGTTTAGAGTGGGGAAAGAAAGGAGTCCATAAAACCAATAAACCCTTTATCATCTATTTTAATGATATTTTCTCCATTAATTATCTCTATCTTCTCTACGATGCGTAGGTTTTTACCAAATCCTTTTCTTTCAGTTATTAGTTTAAGGAGGAGTTTTTCAACCTCTTTAAACTCTCTTTGTGTTTCAACAGCCCATCGGCCCTTGGATATGTATGGTTTACTTGAGGAATATTTTTCGGTGAATCTTCTCTGGTCTCGTGGATCCTGTTCTATGGATGGGCCAATCTGGTGTTTTATATTAGGCAGGCTCCAGACCTCAAAGTCAAACAGGATAATTGATCTGTTTACTTCATCAGTCCAGAAACCTGATTTCAGGATCCTGAAACCCAGCTCATGAACTGACTTCTTTAGTATATTCTCTGTTTTTCTCAACTGTGAATATAGTGTGTTTGAGTTAATGTTGGGGTGGTTGAATACAAGAGCAAATAATTTAGTTTCTCTTGACTTAATTCGTAAAGAAAGCTCTTTTTTATCTGGTATTGTGGATTGTTTAACAAAGAAAAAATCAGCTGAAGGCAACTCAATAAGTCTATTAGCTGAGACAATAAACTCAGCAAGCCGCTGCCTGGAAACAGCAGCTGCAGCATTCCGGTTTTCATCTATTGGATCTACAACAATTAAACTTGCATCAGGGAAGAAAAACCTCAAGGATTCCTTATCCTTCCATAAATCCTCCGAGTCAAGGGCTACATCAAATTTCCATTTGGCTGCGGCCTTTAATGTGTCTTCAAATGACCCAAAAGCTATGACTAAGAGTTCTGTAAGATAACCTGAAAACCCCTCTACCTTAGCTTCGGCACCATAAACACCTATTCCCTTCATGAACTGTTTCAGAAGCCTTATTTCACCGTTAAGATGTTGGTTATCTTGAATTTTTTTCTTGACGTACTGTGTATGGTAGGGTGTTCGGTCAACTGCAGATTTTGGTTTCTTTATATCATAACATGGAACAATCTCTATTATGTATCCTTTATAGAGTCCCTTAACATACGGGTGTTCTGCGTAGTCTATCTCATATTCTCCGCCGAGTTCAGTGAATAATTCTTTTCCTATCCTGAGACCCTCCTCCTCTAGCTTTGCTCTATCTATTTCGGGGTTGAAGAGTATAAATAAATCAATATCTTTATCACCTCTAATATCTGTATCCTTTGCCAGGGAACCTACCAGGATAGGGTTTGCACCTTTCTTTATAAGTCTATTTTTTATTTCTTTTATGAGCTTTCTCTCAAACTCATGCTCCTCTTTTGAGGGGGTTATCCTCTCTAAAACATCACTTAAAAGCTTCTTCATCTCCTTCTATCCTCCCATCTATCTTTACGCCGCAGTCAGGGCATTTGGAGTCAATTATTCTATTATCATCTACTTTGAATCCGTATCGCCGTATCAGTAGTCCGCCGCAGTTATAGCAGTAGGTGTTTTCTCCTATGTCGCCTGGGATGTTTCCTGCATACACGTACCTTAATCCTGTATCTAAGCCAATTTCTCTTGCCTTATGAATTATTTCTACATCAGTCTGCGGCAGATGCTTCATTTTGTAGTGGGGATAAAACCTGCTTATATGCCACGGAGTCTCTGCCCCTACTTCGTCTTTTATGAATTCTGCAATCTGTGTTAGTTCCTCTATTGAATCATTTAATGAGGGGATAACTAATGTAGTGACCTCAATCCATATACCCATTTTTTTCATCAATTTCAGTGAACCAAGAACCGGATCAAGGTGTGCGCCGCATACATCCTTATAAAATCTATCGCTTAAGCTCTTTAAATCAACGTTTGCAGCATCCAAAAAGCCGTCGTATGTTTTAAGCATCTCTTCGGTCATGTATCCATTTGTAACATAAAGATTTGCGATGTCTTCGTTTTTTGCAGATACGGAGGTATCGTATGCATACTCAAAAAAAACCGTGGGCTCAGTGTAGGTGTATGCAATGCTTCTGCAGTTGTTTTCTTTTGCTGATCTAATAACCTCTTCGGGAGGCAGATCCTCTCCAGGCATCTCCGTGTATTGGTTTGCGTTTTGGCTTATCTGCCAATTCTGGCAGAACCTGCAGCGGAAATTGCATCCTGCGGTCCCAATAGAAAAACTCAGGGTCCCTGGAAGATAATGATAGAAGGGTTTTTTCTCTATTGGGTCAACGTGGGCAGCTAACGCCTTACCATACACAAGAGAATATAAGACACCTCCCCTATTCTCTCTAACACCGCAGATACCTCGTCCTCCTTCTCCGATGGTGCAGCGGTGAGAACATAGGTTACATCTAACCGCCCTACCCTCTAAACCCTTATACAGCATAGCCTCTTTCATCCTTACTTAATTATCCCCTCAAGGCTAAATAAATCCTTTAAAGAGATTTAATCCAACATGTATTATATGCAGTATCTGAAGATTCCCGGGGAGCGGGTCGCTGTTTTGATTGGGGCCGGCGGATCTGTGAAAAGAGAGATAGAAAACAAGACCAGCACCCAGATCACAGTAGAAGACGGTGACGTATCAATTGACGGGGACGGTATGGGTGAAGCGACTGCAAGAGATGTAGTGCTTGCAATTGGCAGAGGATTTAATCCCGAGGTTGCTTTCAGATTATTTAATGAAGAAAAGGTGCTTGAAATTATTTATTTTAAGGAGTTTATACAATCTGAAAAAGAGCTTGCAAGAAAAAAGGGGCGCATCATCGGTAGAAAAGGAAAAACAAGAAAGGTCATAGAGAACCTGACTGATACCAACATATCGGTCTATGGAAAAAGTGCGGGAGTAATAGGCAGATACGATAATGTCCAATCAGCTAAGGAGGCGATGCTGATGCTTATACAAGGATCTAGGCACTCGTCTGTGTATGCGCTCCTTGAGAAATCAAGGGTGCAGCAAAAAGACTTTATGGATTATGAAACCCTTCCCTGAAAAAAAGTGAACTTAGTCTCAGGTTAACAGTTTTATGTGTGGAATCCAAATATCTTAAATCTTTTAATTGGATGATAAATATGGTTGCTGTAAACGAGATTCATGCAGATGATTTGTTTAAGGAATTCAAGGAAAGTTCTATAACTGAGTTTTTCAGAAAAAACCGTGCCCATCTTGGTTATTCTGGTAAGTTAAGGTCTTTGACGACTGTTATCCATGAGATTGTAACTAATTCGCTTGATGCATGTGAGGAGGCCGGCATCCTCCCTGAGATCTATGTCAGAATAGAGGCGTTAGGTAAAGAGCACTATAAGATAAAGTGTGTAGATAATGGTCCGGGAATACCTCTGAAACATATTTCTTCTGTCTTTGGTAAGATGCTTGCTGGAACAAAATTTCACAGAAATGTGCAGTTGAGAGGACAGCAAGGTATTGGGGTGGCAGGGGTCACATTATTTTCGCAGACAACTACTGGTAAGCCTATTACTGTTAAAACATCTACGGGGAAAGGTAAAGTCAATGAACTCGATTTGATGATAGATATAACCAAGAACACAGCAGATATTCTCCGGAATGAAGAATATAGTGAATACTGGAGGGGGACTGAGATAGATGCAGAATTCAAGGGTGTGCGGTTCACCCTCAGTGAAAGAGGCCCCTTTGAGTATCTGAGAAGAACAGCTATTGCAAACCCTCATGTAAAGATAACATTCATTGACCCTGAGGGTAGGAAAACAGTATTCGATCGATCAAATCAGAAAGTACCTACGCCGCCAATACCTGTAAAAGCTCATCCTAAGGGGCTTGAGGTGGATGAACTCATCAATATGGCGAAGGCTAATAAGGCGCGTAAGGTAAGCTCGTTTCTTGGGGTGGCGTTTTCAAGGATGAGTAATGCTAGGATAAAAGAGATCCAGGAACATGTCAGCTTTGATTTAAACAAGAATCCGCGGAAGCTTACCTGGGCCGAGTGCGAGGAAATCATAAACGCCATAGATAAGATCAAGTTTCTTGCCCCTCCCTCTGAGGGTCTTATGCCTATTGGAGAGAAGCAGATAAGGGAGGCGGTGTTAAATATTGTCGACCCTGAATTTGAAGCCACTCTGACTAGGCCGACTAAGGTTCATTCAGGGGGTGTACCCTTTCAAATAGAGGTTGCCATTGCATTCGGTGGTAATGCTGGAAGAAATATCGGAGAAGGAACAAAGTTTGAGTTAATGCGTTTTGCAAACAAGGCTCCGTTGCTCTTTGATGCTGGAGGCTGCGCAATAACCCGGTCCGCATCCTCTGTAGACTGGAAGCGGTATGGTATACGTGACTTTGAGAATGCTCCGATGACTCTCTTTGTGAATGTCATATCAACTCACATACCCTACACCTCAGCTGGAAAACAGAGTATTTCAGAAGACCAAAACCTTCTCAAAGAGATAAGGTTTGCGTTAATGGAGGTGGGAAGAAAATTCCAGATCTATTATTCCCGCCTGAGGAAAGCAGAGGAAAGAGAGTTAAAGAAACAGATACTCAGAAAATACAGTGCAGCATTTGCTGCAGCGCTTGCAGAACTCGCAAACAGAGATGAAGAAAAAATTAAAAAGGAATTATATGTTATTATAGAAGAGAAAATAAGTGGGATGGACGCTGAAGAAGAAAATGGTGAAGAATTGGATGCAATACCTCAAGAAGAAATAATGAAAACAGAGTCTGAATAAAAAAAAATGGCAAGAGAGAAAATAGTTTCTAAATTAACTAATCTAGGTTTGAACATAACAGATGACATAATGTTGCATGAACCTCCTAGGATGCATCTGCCGCAGAGGAATATCCGGAACATAACTTTTAATGAAAAAGAGAATCTGCTTGAGTTAGGCAGCAAGATGTCGACGAGGTCTTTTCTGAATGTTGCACACTCAAGGAAGTTTATGCAGACTATATTAATCGCCTCAAAATGTAAGGAACTTGTTGCAAAAGATAAGACTGCAAGTATCAGGGAATTATATTATCAGTTGAAGCATACGATAGAAGGCACCAAAGAAAACACATTTGATGACCAAAGTGAATCAGATCCGTTGATAGTGGACCTTGAAACCTCATTGGGTGTTTTGAGAGAGGAATTGCATCTTAAGGCCGATGATAAAGGAACATTGATTGGGCAGATTACCTTAGAAGATTCCGGAGACTTTATAGACTGCTCAAAGCTTGGGAGATCTGGTTTGTCTGTTCCGTCGATAGTTGAGCACTACAAATTCCATGAGGTAAATGCTGATTATATTCTTGTGATAGAAACCGGCGCTATGTTTGATCGTCTGGTAGAGGAAAAATATCACCTGAAAAACAATTGTATAATGGTTTCCACTAAAGGTCAGGCAACTAGGGGATGTCGGCGACTCGTCCACAGGCTGAATCAGGAGTTGAATCTTCCGGCGATTATGTTCACTGACGGAGACCCGTGGGGTTATTATATTTATTCGGTGATGAAAGCAGGTTCAATGGCGTTGGCTCATGAATCCCGCAGACTAGGAACACCCCAGATACAACTCGTTGGGATGACAATGACCGACATTGATGCATATGGTCTGGAAAAGGTTACAGAAACCCTCAAAGAGGTAGACAAAAAAAGGATTAATGAACTGCTCCAGTATCCTTGGTTTCAGAAGAAAGAATGGAAAGAGGAACTAGCCTTAATGGCTGAGAAAGGAGTCAGGATTGAGCAGCAGGCTTTGGCATCTAAATCACTTGAGTTTGTTGCAGAAGAATATTTGCCAGAAAAAATAGCAAAGAAACAAATGCTGCCCTAAAAAAATGCATTTTATCAAAGAAATAATTCAGGGGGATCCTGATAAGGAACACGTCCACACGAGATTCATAAGATATGGGAAGGGCACGTTCTTTGGGCCGATAATAAAGATAAAAAATAATGGAAAAACCCTGAAAATCTCTGCATCCAATGAATATGTAAATACTCTTGGATATATTCTGGCAAAGAACTCCGTTGATGAGTTTGATGTGTCCGGAAAGATCATATCCCGTGAAGATATAAGGGATCAGTTATCTGAAAACAACCTAGATGTGAAGAGTCATTCTAAAAAGAAGGGAGTCTATACATTCATTGTGGAAGGTTCGGTATCTGGAGACATTCTAGCAAAAACATATTCTATGTTTGAGAGTGCTCACATATTTTTGGATCTGAAGCAAAGTAACACAAAAAACAAGCTTAAAACAAAAAAGAAGCCTCCAAGGCCTGGTTCGAAAATCGATGAAAAATTTTGTTCTGCAGTAATTGATTCCTCTCAGATTAAGGAGGTCTTAACTGAAATCTGTTTTGATTCAGACTCAGAAGACTTCAAAGAGATAAATCTTTCTCACACCTACCTCATAAAAGACATTATCATACCTGAGGAATATAAAGGAGACTATCAAAACGCAAGAATCTATTCAAAGAGAAACGGCATACTATTGAGAGTAATTGATGTAGATGGAAACAAAAAAGAAAACGAATATGAATTAATTGCATGAACCTTTTTTTTAGACAACATCCTCCTTTTCATCATCTATTCCATTATCTGATTTCTTCTTCCGAAGCTTATTGATTTCTTTTTCCAGATTCCGGATATCCTTTTCCACCTCATCTAGTGTATCCTCTGAGGGCTTTTCTGGAGTCTCCTTTTGAACAAGTTTACCCACTTCAGCATCTAATCTGCCCATATCATCCTCTAATTTATCAAGCACACTCACCTTATCCTCTCCCACATCCCCTGAACTCACCTCCTTTTTAATCTCTGTTAAATCTGGTTTGGTTTCTGTTTTGGGGTATGTTGTTTTTGGTTTGGTTTCTGTTTTGGGGTATGTTGTTTTTGGTTTGGTTTCTGTTTTGGGGTATGTTATCTCTTTTT
>JAUWTD010000081.1 GCA_030609775.1 Candidatus Altarchaeota archaeon | reverse complement strand
TAAATAAACGAAGACGCATCAGGAAAATATTGCGTATGCGACTACGAAATCAAGATAACCTACAAGCTCCAGGAATATAAGGATTCCGAAGACATGCTATATTTTTACCTTGAATTAAGATAAAAAAACTTTTTTTCGATTGCACCCTCGACGAGGTCATGCATCTGGAACCGTGTCGATCAGAGGAAGAAATCAACACACCCCCCTACAACGCAGGCAAATACTTCGATGAGTTGATTTCAGGGATGAAGTTGATACATTGAATCCTGCAACATAAGATCAAATCAATCCAAGCAACTCAAATAGTTCTTTTGTCGAAACCATTTTTTTTGTAACCTTACATTAGGGAAGTCTATCATAGATTTTTGCACATTTATTCCAGATTTTGGTTTTTTTTCCCTTATAATCTGCACTTTTTTTCGATTCTGCACATTTATTTAGTGATTTCGACTAAATTAAGTGCAAAGCCCAATAGCAGTATTATGAATAATGTATTTATAGCAGAACATGTAAATATTTGTTTAATAAAAAAAATTTTAAGTAGAGGAGAAAAAAATGCATATCAATAAAAAAATGCGTAAGGATGTAAAGAATTTTTTGGTTTTTGGTTTGATTTTAGTAATGACCTTATTGGTTTTGCATCAAAGTACTGCGCAGTCGGGTGCGACTGTAACTGAAGGAACGCCTGAGACTGCAGTTGAAGGCACTGCAGGGAATACAACTGCAGAGGGAGGTAATATAACTGAGATTAATCTATCTGCTGATTCACAGACTATACATTGGCAGGGTTTCTGGGGTCAGGTAACCGGTGCAATAGCCCTAGAGGATGCGTCAGGCAATACCATGTATAACTGGAGCATGGGTACAATGAGCGGTAATGTTTATATATCAAATGAAAGCATCACCTGGGCTGATTTAGAGGCAGGGGAAGCTGCAGACTGCAACAATATTGTTGGAACCAGTTCGGATTCATGTACCAACACATTCAATGATGGTTCAAAAACCTTCACCGTTGCAGGGACTGCCATTGCAAGTGTCCCGATAGTGCAGACATTCAACTATACCGGAAGCGGTACATTCGATGAGGGGATATTAGAAGACAATGGAGGCACTGGACCCTGGGTTTATGTTGCAACAATCTACAACAACGCAAACACCTTCAAGGACGGTAGTGCTGACTTCCAGGCGATAGTTCCCGTGAACGGCAGTAATACCATAACATACTATTTCTGGATTGAGTTAGGAGTATAAACCTGCTCTCATCTCTTTTTTTTATTCTTTTTTTATTTTCTTTTTAATTCTTTAATTCAAATAGATTAAGGTGGTTGGTATGAAAAGTAGAGGGGTGATTATTTCAGTTCTAGTTTTTGTTTTTGTTTTTAGTCATCAAACCGTCGCTATAGGATCTGACTTTGATATGCTTGTTGTGAATTCTGAGGAGTGGGTGGATGTTTATTCGGGGGTAATGTATGCTAATTTGGTAGGTAAGCCTTTTAATTTTGTCACGAGCAGGGAGCATTCTGTTAGATTGCCTTCCATCCTGGGTAGTGAGAACATATATCTCATTGAATCAGGGAAACATCCTTTTGTTATGGGTTATAAAAGTACACTGGAGGGAAAGGGTTTCTCTGTTGAGGAAAGAATTTCTGCTGGTGGGAAAACACTGAATCTGGATCTTGCAGGGGATCTTGATGTGGATAAATTTATAGTAATTGATGACACCTATGGTTACAATGCTGTCTCGTTATGTTCTTATGCAGTAGTTTCAAAGTCGTATGTATTGTTTGTTGACAAAGAAAACATAGAGGAGGTCTATAATTTTTTGAAAGATAAAAGATCTGGAATTCTCATTTACGGGTATGTGGATGAGGAGGTAACAGAAAAATTAAGTGAACTTAATCCTGAGATAATTGACTACGGGGATAAGTTTGATAACAACATTGAGATAGTTAAGAGATACAGGCAGATTAGGTCCATAGATCAGGTTACATTAACCAGCGGGGATTTTATGGAGCTTGGGTTGATGAGGGGTGTAGAACCTGTATTATTTATTGGACGAGACTCTGTTCCAGAGCAGGTGGCTGATTACGTAAAAAGCAGCGGAATCAAGGTCGGTGTTTTAGTCGGGAATGAACTAGTAAGTAGTGCTCAGTCCTTGAAGGCAAAAACAGGGATCTCTGTGTTCTTGAAATTCGGTCAGGGTTCGGGTGCAGGGGCAGGTTCCGCAGCCATTAGAGATCTGGATCTGCTCCGGCTACCATCCACGGCCCTGAATGTAACCATAGAAAGTATTGCATTCAATATAGTTAACAATGAACTGGAAATAGTCTATAAAAACGAGGTGGATGTTTTTTCATACATCAAACCGTCTGTAAATATTTATGTAGACGGTGAATCAATACAGACAGTCGGTGAACGGGAACCGGTTTTAATCGGAGCCAATGAGGAGTATGGATCCACCTATCCGCTTGACCTATCCAAATATGATTTCCAAGCTTCTAAATTAACTGCACAGGTATTTCTACAATACGGTGAGAGTAAAAGATCTATGAGTAGGGTATTAGAGAAGGAATTAGAGATCAGTATAGTTGAAATCAGGGATTTAGCTGATATTGAGATCATTGGTTTAAGCTATGACCGAGATAAAGAAGTATTAACCCTCAAAATCAAGAACAATGGACCTTCCTGTCATATAAAGCCAACCCTTGCTTTAACGGTAAAGGAGGATAGAATAATCCTTGGGGGTGTGGACACATATCATTTAAATGAAAAAACAAGTAGAGACGTTAATTTCGAACTAGAACTCTCCGACGAAGACCTAGAACTAAATGAAAACCTTAAGGTGGAGATAGTCTATGGTGAGCGGGAAAGTTTTATGGTAGATAAAATAAGTCAGGATATGATTTTGAAAATAAAGGGAAGTGACGACTCATCATCAATAAGTTATCCTTTAATAATTCTGTTTTTGTTGATTATAATTGGGGTTCTATTAGTCGGGGCTCTCAGAAAAAAGGACAAACTTAGAGGAAAGAAAAACCCTAAAAAGAGGGATAGCAGGTTAGGTTAACTGCTTTTAGTAGTATCTAGTAGTATATTCTTTTATACTTAAATTTTATATTATATAACTGTGGTATCAAAGAGCATAGTAATAATAATATGTATTAGTATCTTGGGTTTATTTTTTGCTTTTCAGGTATCGGGCCAGGGAAATGGTACTGCAGAAGGTAGCTATATTACTCCAGTAAACCTCAGCGCCATAGCTCAAGCGGTTTATTGGCAGGGTTATTTTGGTGAGGTTATTGTTGGCGGAACCGGGGCTTCAAATGCTGCTGTGGCTCAAGGGGGTAATTTAACTGAACTTAATCTATATTTTATTTCTACCTGCAGTATTGCTTCTTTACAGGGAGAGATTTATGCGACCACAGTCGGCTCGGTGCAGTGGTCAAGTATGGTTGCAGGAACTACTGCACAGGTTGATTCGTATTTAGGTTTGAATGCAGGTGATTCAGAGTCGGGGACCAACACCTTATCGATAAACTTGAACTATAATGTAAGCGGCAACAACATAAATGCACCCTCTGCTTACACCTTTGTGAATAGTTCTCCGTTTAATTTGTTTGATGTGGGGGTGCTTAATGACACCTCAAATTTGGTATATGTTACCAGCATACAAAAAGATCAGATTGGTTTTGAATCAAACACACATGATTTCCAGATGATTGTGCCGGTGCCTCTGGGTTCCACTCCAAACTATTATTTCAGTGCTGAGTTAGATATTGTCTGTGCACCTATTGACTTTGTTGTGAATCCTGCAGATATTTTATTCTCAGACAATTCACCGTCACCTAACCAAGATATAATCATAACCGCAACCATTCACAATACAGAGAATGGAAGCTATAGTGGCTTAGAAGTCGCTCTATTAGTGGATAATGTAACTCAGAGCACTAACCAGATTTCAATAAGCGGAAATTCGACTAATATAACCCAGTTTTCTTGGACTGCAGTATTTGGAACCCATGACATAACTATTAGAGTTGATCCATCTGATAGTGTTGTTGAAATAAATGAATCAAATAATAATGCATCTAAACAGATCGTGGTTTCAAGTCCATTGCCTCCACCAGAAGACATGTACATGAGCATATATACCGACGGAGAGTGTGTTGGTGAGCTTATATTAATCACAGTCATAGATGAGGAGGATAATAGGGTATCAAATGCAGATATTAGTATATCTTTTAATGGATCTAATGTAGAGGACTTATCGACGAACTCGCAGGGTGAAGCATCTTTTGTCCCGGCAGGAGAAGGGGTTTACACGATTCTTGCATCCAAAACAGGATACTATGACGAACAAGAGAATCTGAATGTGGTCGTCTGTGAGACATGTTTTGACGAAATCCTGAACCAGGATGAAACCGACGTAGACTGCGGCGGAACTTGTCCAACCTGCAACGACGGCGAAAACTGTCTAACAGACTCAGACTGTACTTCAGGGTGGTGTTATAGTGG
>JAUWTD010000006.1 GCA_030609775.1 Candidatus Altarchaeota archaeon | reverse complement strand
CTGCGGATGCTCCGAAATGGAATCCGTAGTCTATTATTGATTTGGATTGGGCGATTTCTCTTTTCCGGTTTAGTTGTTCTATTGTGGACGTGGGAGGTTGCGTGTTAGGCATGTCGAGGACTGTTGTGACTCCGCCTGCTGCCGCAGCAGAGGATCCAGTAAGCCAGTCCTCTTTGGAGCTTGAACCCGGTTCCCTGAAATGCACGTGCGCATCTATTAATCCGGGGAGAACGTAGTTTCCGTTGGCATCTATTATTCTGTCGGCTTTAAGCAGACCAGAATCAGAGGTTATCTTCTTTATTTTCCCGTCTTCGACTACGAGTCCTCCTTCAAAGACCCCGTCAGATAAAACAAGTTTAGCGTTTTTTATAACCAGATCACTCATTTTCTTTATTTTTTTTCTCTCTTCTTCTATTCTAAGAAAAGTATTTTGATTTCAGAGGTTATAAATTTTCTTATGATAGGTTTATAACTGATTCGGCTATGTCTGATATGTATTCTCTGATTCGTCTGAAGCTTTCGTAGAATAGGACGCATTGTCCTTTGCTGTTATCTATTGTGTGTATGTTTTTCTTTTCCATTAGTCTGAATTTTTGTATTTTTTTCAGGATATCGTTAGCTAGTGGGGGGTTCTCATTTTTCAATGCTAATATGACTCCCTTGTACATATCTATCATTTCTTTGTATGTTTTGATGTCTTCTTTTTTCATTCGTTTACATTCTTTGGTGAGTATTGCTATTTGTTCTATGTGGTCTGAGATTCTTTCGATGCTTTTGGCTATTTGCACCCAGACCGTTGCTTCAAATCCGCTTAAAGTGGATAATTGTCTCAGGATCAGGAAATAGAATTTATCTATTTCATCGTCTCTTTGGATTATTCCGTCTAGAATGTTTTCGTTATAGGCTTCCATTTCCAGGTCATCCATAAGTTCGGTGAATGATAGAAGGGACATGTCATGCATTCTTTGTGCCGATTCGATTAATTGTCCTCTTTCCTTCATGAACATCTTGAATGTTAGTTGGTTTTTGGTTTCTCCGAAGGGCTCTAATCCAATCAGGTAGGTGGAACTCTTTATCAGCTTTTTTCGTATCTCTGGGTTTATGTAGTCTTTTGATGTGAAGATGATTGTGTCGTATCCTTGAATGTATTTGGTTATCAGGGACATGGAAAGAAATTCGGCGTCTTTTGTATTTATTTTTATTTCAGTTTCTTGTTCTTTTTTCTCTTTTAGTCTCAGTAAGAGTTCGTCGTCTTTTTCTATGACGGAGATTACATCTTTTTTACCTAACTGGTTTTTTTTGACCCATTTTTTCGGCAGAGAGATGATGTAGGTGCCTTCGCCGGTTACTTGTATTTTTCTATATTCCATTTTTATAAAACTATATAGATTATATATTTTATATATGAACTATTTATATATCCAGTTATGTATATAAACATAAAAAAAATAAGTGATGTAAATGAAAGAAAATAAGAGAATGAGAGGTATTGGATTATTGTTTTTGCTAGTATCTGTAGTCCTATTGTGTGGATGCACTAGTGAAGAAACTAAACAAGATAGATTAAGTGTTGCCGGCTCCACTACGGTGCAGCCTATTGCGTCGGTTTGTGCTGAAGCATATATGTTAAAACACCCAGGTGTGTTAGTAGCTATTCAAGGGGGTGGTTCAGGCACGGGGATAAAGTTGGTAGCGGAAGGGACAGCAGACATTGGGATGTCTTCAAGGGATTTGAAGGAGGCAGAGACTAGCACATATCCTGAGTTGAAGACGTATACAGTAGCCTATGATGGTATTGCTGTTGTGGTGCATCCAGGTAATTCACTCAGTGATCTGACAAAAGAGCAAGTAAGGAACATATTCGCAGGCAAGATTAGAAACTTTAAGGAGGTTGGCGGAAAGGATTTAGAGATCGTAGTCATTATAAGAGAAGAGGGTTCCGGAACCAGATCAACCTTTGAAAAATTGGTGATGAATAAATTAGAGACATCAGGTAATGCCTTGCAGAAGCCAAGTAATGGGGCGGTTAAGGCCTCGGTAGCAAGTAACGAGAACGCGATTGGTTATGTTGGAATCGGTTACATTGATGAAAAAGTAAAACCTGTTAAGATAGATAGTATTATGCCTTCAAAGGAGAACATAAAATCAGGAGAGTACCCGGTTTCAAGGAGCTTGTATATGTTAACCAACGGCGAAGCATCAGGTTATGTCAAAGAATTCATAGACTTTGTTCTAGGTAGTGAAGGCCAAAAGATAGTTGGAGAAGAAGGATTCATAGAGGTGGGCTGATGTTGATCGTGCATCTTTCGGATCTTCATTGCGGAGATTCAAGATTTAATCCAGAGGCGCTTGATGTCGCCGTAAAGGAGATTAATGAGCTTGCACCAGATATTGTTATTGTGACAGGGGACCTCACAGAGAATGGTTTTCTTAGTGAGTATGAGCTTGCAAGAGAGCATTTAGACCGAATAGAATGCAAGAGAACTATTGTAGGCACCGGGAACCATGATTATCGTTCTACAGGTTATCTGTTATGTAAGAGATATTTTCAGAAGCCCCGTGTCCTGGAATTCAGGGATGTTGTCGTGGTTTATCTGAGCAGTGCACGGCCGGATAAAGACGGAGGCGAGGTAGGTTATAGGCAGGTGCAGTGGCTCAGAAAGATCCTGGATGAAAGAAAAGATAAATTTAAGGTAGTTGCCTTGCATCATCACCTGGTCCCGATCCCGGACACAGGTTTAGAAAGAAGCACTGTTGCTGATGCAGGGGATGTTCTCCGGGCGATAACTCAAAGCAGGGTGAACCTGGTTTTGTGTGGGCACCGGCATCGGCCGTGGAGTCTGGTTGTTGGCAGCTCGCAGGTAGTTAATGTTGGAACGGTTTCCTCTAAAAAATTCCGCGGGTTTTTCGCTAACTCATATAATATCCTCAAAATAGAGGATAACCGAGTTAATGCCCAAATTAAGGTAGTCGGCGGCAGAACTATTAATTTTGAGGAGATCCTGAATGCACGTGAGCCGTTTATTCCATAAAAAAAAATGTCTCTAAGATATGAGGATGTCGTTGAGTATATTCTTTTTGTGTTTGCAGTGACTGCGAGCCTCAGTATCCTGCTTATTATTCTTTTTCTCTTCAATGAGAGTTTCACCCTATTCGAAGAGAGGGGGATAGCGAGCATTGTTTTTGGAACTGACTGGGATCCGGGGAATAATGAATTCGGTGCTTTTTCGTTTATACTGTGTTCTATTTGCATAACAGTAGGGTCTTTAGTTATTGCTGTTCCTTTAGGTGTTTCATGTGCGATATTATTATCCGAGATTGCCCCTAGGTGGGCTAAACGTGTTTTAAGGCCGTCTATTGAGTTATTGGCTGGGATTCCGTCTATCGTCTATGGTTTGTTTGCGTTGGTGGTGGTCGTTAGATTAATAAAGGTTTCTTTTCATCTTCCGACCGGGGAAACCCTGCTTGCAGGTTCAGTAACCTTGGCGGTGATGATTCTGCCGATAATAATAAGTATTTCACAGGATTCCCTTGAAGCCGTCCCTAAAACATACAAGGAGGGTTCGTTAGCTCTTGGGGCAACGGATTGGCAGACTATCCGGAATGTTTTGTTGCCTTCGGCAATGCCCGGGGTAATGGCTGGAACAATCTTGGGTATGGGAAGAGCTATTGGAGAAACTATGGCTGTTGTATTGGTTTTGGGAAACGTTGAAAAGATTCCTTCATCTCTCTTAGAGCCCGGTGAAGCCTTAACCTCTGCTATTCTGTTGGAGATGGGTGAAGCCATCGTTGGAAGCATGCATTATTCTGCTTTGTTTGCATTAGGGGTTATCTTGTTTTTCATTGTATTAGTCATGAGTTTAACATCTAATATTTTATTGGTCAAATATAGGATACGGAAATGATTTCGGCAAGAGTAGAGGACAAGATTGCAAAGGCTGTGTTTTGGGTTTCAGGTATAGCTATATTTTTTTCCCTGTTTGCAATCCTTGGTTATGTAGTCTTAAAGGGCGCGGGTGCTTTGAGTTTTGAGTTTGTTTCAGGTATCCCGAAAAATGCCGGAAGAGATGGGGGAATTTTTCCTGCAATCCTTGGTACACTGTATCTTGTAGCAATAGCTATTCTATTCGCAACCCCTATTGGGGTGGGTGCGGCAGTATATATCACGGAATTCCGGAAAGAAGGGAAATTAACTAACATGATTTGTATTGGCGCAGATACCCTGAATGCCGTCCCATCCATTGTTTTCGGGCTCTTTGGGTTTGCCTTGTTTGTTTTTTATCTGAAGGATTATACGGGAGGCGTATCCATATTATCCGGCGGATTGACCTTGGGTCTTATGATTCTTCCCATGATCATCAGAACAGCAGAGGTGGCTATAAAATCGGTTCCCGGAACATATAAGGAAGGAAGCTATGCCCTTGGCGCAACTAAATTATACACTATTAGAAAAATAGTTTTGCCCGCTGCGTTGCCTGGCATAGTAACTGGTTTGATCCTTGGTTTAGGAAGAGCAGCAGGAGAAACCGCTCCAATAATATTCACTGCAGCGATATTGAATCCGATTCTGCCCTCTTCGGTTTTTGACCCGACTATGGCTTTGACTACACACCTTTATACCTTAACGTCGGAAGGGGTCTCAGAGGGTAATGCCTTTGGCACGGCATTGGTTTTGGTATTGATGATCCTGGTTTTGAATTACTGTGCAAGAGCATTGAATAACTATTTCTCAAGGAACCTGAGAAGAGAATAAATCCAGGAACATATGTTTTTTTATTTCAGTATGTTTAAATATTTTATATTAATATTTATCTTAAAAGCCAGGATAAAACAATAAAATACGAGCGGGATTCCATATCTGTTTAAACGATGGCGTTAATAGAAAAACAGTATCTTAAGGAAATATATAAGGGTTTAGGTTACTTTGCCACATGGTCTCCGGGAGTAACCCTAAAGTTGGGAGATATTGGAGTTATGGATGGAAACAAATTCGAAAGAGAGTCTAGTCTCAAAGAGAAAGGGATTGAATTTGAGGTCAGGGAAGATGATACTCCGATGAATCTTCAGTATTCGTCGGCAGGAAACGTGGTAATATCACTTAAGGCTGCAGGTAATTTGCCGCCGGTGGCTGGATGCACATTAACGAAAGCTGACGCAGGAGCAATAATTGAATTCAAAAACACCTCAGGTGTTGTGTTTAAAGCAAATAAGATATTGAATCCTTGCATCGAAGATACACACACTCTTGGAAAAGAAATAATGAGAAGATACGAGAGAAGGGAGTGGGAAAAAGAGTGGAAGGTCATCACTGAACTCGCTCAAGCAGGGTCTGCAACAATTATTATCTCTCAGGGCAAGGGAGGGAAAATTGAGTTAAAAGCAGAGGGACAGATTAATGCAGCTAACATAGATATAGCTGATACGGATGCAAAATTCCATGCCACCCATATAGAGAATATTCACACACAGATTATTGCAAAAAAGGGGATTACTCCGCTTTTCAAGGTTAAAGGCATAAAAAAGAAATGGATTTTCCTTGGATCACATGTATTTAAGACTATTCAGTCTACTACTACGCATTCGATACGAGATAGGCCTAAACTGGTGGAGGTCCCTGTTTTTGGAGACATTGATTTCGAGTTGTAGTGTTTTTTATTTCCAGCTGAATTTTGCTCTGCGTATTTTCTGTAGGTCTTTTAATACAGAGAGTTCATCTTCGGTTAAGTCTTCTTCGGATAGTTCCTTGACTTCGTCAGGTGATAGAAGGGAGTAAAGGATGTCTCCTTCATTGATTTGCCGGCCCACTGTTACGCCTTCTATGGATAAGGCTATTTTGTCCCCGGTTTTGGCTGTTTTTATTGTTTCTTTTTCTTTTTGCATCTGCTTTATTCTGCCTGCAGCTTTCAAGTCGTCTCTCATAAGCCGGCTTCCAGATGATAGGGTTCCTGCGAGAACCTCGGCTCCGACTATTGCAGGTTTGCTCTGCCTGAAAACATGTTTAGGCAGAAGCATTATTTTTGCAGGGGTGGTGATCTTTTTCTCTAACTGAACCCGGTCTCTCTGTTTCTCTTCTTTCACCCAGTCTTCATAGTCTTCAAGGAGCTTATAAATTATCTGTCCACAGAAGATCTGGATATCCCGGCTCTCAGATAATGTTTTCGCATCTTTTAGTATCTCTGAATTGAATGCAAGCACAATTCCTAGAAATTTGTCCTCCCGGCTGACTGCGCAAGCCTCTATCACGTCGGCATTAGAGACTTTTCCTATCAGGGCTTTTTTTATGGGGATTTCTTTTTCAGTTAAGGTTTTTATGAGCGCCTCCAATGAGCCTATTGTATCCGCTCTCAGGATAACGCCTTTTTGGTCTCTGCTTATTTCAACATCAGATATCTCTTCTTTGAGTTTGTCGAGCATCTCCTGTCCACCCACGTATATGGGTGATCCGGCTAACGCATTTTCTAGTCCGGGGGCTGCTATTTTCACTCCGGCTGCTGCGTAAACCTCTGGCATGTTTGTGAATCGGTCTTTTGGATCCCTCATCTCGTCAAGGGGTTTAGGCCTCAAAAGAGCCTTAACCTTTGTTAGGATGGGTTCTTTGCTGCCTACAGCTATCGAATCCCCTTTCCGTATGACTCCATCATAGATGATCGCATCTATTGTGACACCTAATCCTTTATCCTCCTTAACCTCAAGTATTGTTCCCTTCGCAGGTGAGCTAGCATCTATTGTCAGTTTACCCGTGAGATATTGTTGGGTGAGACCCATTAAAACCATAAGCAACGCAGGTATCCCATAGCCGCTTTTAGCAGAGATTGGAACGATTCCAACATGTTTTGCGAAGTCATTTATGTTTGAGAACAAATCTGAATCGAATCCGTGTTCAGAAAGCTGCCCCATGAGCTTATATAATTTATTGTCGAAGTGTTGTTTTACATGGCCTTGTTGGTGGTTTATATCCTGTTTTATATTCCATCCAGACACTGCATCTACCTTGTTGGCTGCAACAATGAACGGAACTCTATTATCTTTTAGAATCTGTATTGACTCAATTGTCTGAGGCATCAATCCTTCGTTGATGTCAACTATGAGTATGGCAAGGTCTGCAACACTTCCACCTCTCTTCCGTAGGTTACTGAATGCCGCATGCCCGGGTGTGTCAATAAATAAAAAACCTCTCAGCGAAACCTTCAGTTTCAATGTATCAAGCAGGGAACCGCAAATCTCTTTTACTGTCTCAAAGGGCACATCAGTTGCCCCAATGTGTTGGGTTATTCCTCCGGCCTCTCTTGAAGACACAACAGACCCCCTAATCCAGTCTAGAAACGTTGTCTTTCCGTGGTCTACGTGCCCGAGAACTGAAATAATCGGCTCTCTTACAAAGGTCTCTGGCATATATTTTATTTAGAATTAAAAAGTTAAGTAACACACTAGAACACGAAGCCGTTAACCGCGTCTATTATCTCCTTAATCTTGTGTGTTTTTTCTTCTGCTATCGTACCAGTCACGATTACATCAGCCCCATGCTCGACTTTATCTAATGCAGTCTTTCCATCCCTTATGCCGCCTCCGACAATGATAGGGATAGTCAGGGCATCACGCACTGCGCTGATCATTTCATTAGACACAGGCTTCTCTGCACCAGAACCTGCCTCAAGATAGACACAATGCATTCCATAGTATTCTGCAGTTAAAGCATACCGCACAAGCTTATCTATGTCATCTTCCCGGATAACATCTAATTCAGTTACCCTCTCTACTGTCGTCGGCTTCGTGCTTGTGCTTACGACAATGTATCCCATCCCTATTGGACAGATACCTGATTCTTTCACAGCCATTACTCCGGCTAACTGTTCCTCTATCAAAAGTCTCCTTTTCTTGGAGTTAAGCAGACTCATAAAGAATATGTAGTCAACAAACGTAGTAATTGCGTTAACTGAATTAGGAAACAGGATAATAGGAACATCAACTGAATCCTTTATCGCAGCAGAGGTTTCCCCGACATTTATCCGGTTTACGGTTGAACCGCCCACCATTATCGCATCGGTGCCATAAGAGCTGCAATCTGATGCCATCTTCGCAGCCTCTTTGGGTTTTTGTTTGTCAGGGTCTATTAACGTGAAATGCAGTTTCTCGCCTTTCTCATGCAACCATTTCGCTATCGTATCCATCATGTATCCTCAATCTATGACCTCGGTCTCTCTTGCAAGCTTAACTGCTTCTTTGTCAGATAAACCATCCCGCAGGATAGTATACCTATCCCGTATGTCATGTGCCATCGTCAATGCTTTAATTATGTATTCTTCACTAATATTTAATTCCTTTGAGTTCACAGGGGCTTTAACTGTCTTTAAGGCCTCCCTTACTTTTTCCCAGTCTTTCCCATGCAAGCAGGTCATAAGAATTGTTCCAACACCACATTGTTCTCCATGTAACACAGGCTTTGGACAGATCATATCCAGTGCGTGGCTGAATTGGTGTTCTGCACCAGAGCAGGGTCTGCTGGATCCGGCTATGCCCATCGCCACACCTGAGCTTATCAATGCTTCGACAAGTATTGCAACATGGTCTTTGATCTTTTCTGCATTATACATGATTATCTGGGCGCTCATCATAGACAATGTAGCTGAGTAGTCTCCATAATATTCTCCTTTTTCTTCATGCGCCAGTTTCCAGTCTAACACAGCCGAGTAATTTGATATTGCATCCGCGCATCCGGCAGCAGTCAACCGATGAGGGGCTGAGCCGATTATCTTAGTGTCTGCAATTATTCCAAGCGCTGAATGCACCTTCATAGACGTTGGCTTTTCCCCCTTCAATGACGCCTGCGAAGACGTGATTCCGTCATGGGATGCGGCAGTAGGGATACTTATGAAAGGTATTTTTGTATGGTATGCGCAAACCTTTGTCGTATCTATTACAGTTCCTCCACCCACTCCAACAACATAGGATATGTTTTTTTCTTTTATTGCATCGGTTGCATCAGAAATTCCCTCATTCATCGGACCGGTAAGGAGACATATATCTGAATCAAGCATGGAACTTACCTTGTCTCCTGCAATAGCTACAGTATTCTGGTCTGCCAACACCAAGGATTTTCCAATTAAACCTAATTCAGATACTACTTCACAGACGTTTTCTATTGCATCGTCGCCTACTATGATTTTTCTTGGAAGTTCTATATCTTTCATCTCATTGGTCTAATAGCAGAATGACTTGGGCATGTTTTATACCTGAGATCTCTATCACATGCTGCTCATCTACACACTTAAGAGATAAAGCATAATCAACTACATTGTTTCCGGTTAGGTTTGCGATAGTTGCCTCAGACAACATATCACTTAGATTAAGTACAGGCATCAATTCCCCGCAATAGAAATTCTTTGAGACATTAATACACTTATCTCCTTGGGTAAAAGTTTTTCCGATTATTTCTTTATCGCATGCTGCAACAAGAATATCTTCCCTCCGGTAGACATTCGCATACATCACTTTCACTTAATCTTCCGGAGAGGACGCCATCCGCCGCATGCCTCGCATTTGATGATTTTTCCGCCCCCTAACTCAGTAAACTTTGTGTCAGGACGTCCGCATTCATGACAGATCACATATTCTTTAGCGTATTCATTTATTCGCTTATTGATCATATCCTGCCTAAGCACCCTATTAATGATAAGTCTCTTAGCCTCCACTATAACTAACGCAGCAAGCTCCTTGGATAGGTAGACCTGGATATGTCTTGGAGTTCTTCCAAGCATACTTGAGATTTCATTGAAGTTTCGGACTATCGTTTGGTTGCCTTCCACAAAGGAGTCTACCTTAGGTATCTCAAACCTTGAATGATCCTTCAGTTTCTCAGGCAGATTCTCCCAAGCCCTATCCAATAATTTACCGTATTCGTATTCTGCCATTTCTTGTTTTTTTTTCTCTTCTTTTTAATCTTCCTGTCCTACAGCAGCTACATCGTCTGCATCATCTGCATCGTCTAGCTCAGAAATATCCTGGGATCCGGATATGTCCTGGGGCTCGGATATGTCCATATCCACCGCATCATATGTAATGAATTTCCGGCTCACATCACGTATCAATGAATCGCAGTCTTGTTTTATCTTTTCAAGTGTTGCAATTATTCTTCTACGCTCCTGTTCGACATCGTCGATCATCTCATAGGGCTCTATCGCAGTCTTGAAGTCATCTAACTCCACTACAGTATACTCTGACTCATTAATCTTTGTCGTGACTTTCCGGCATATTTTTTCAAGCCACAGATTCATTTCACGTTTAACCCGGCTTCTTATGATCTTGTCATTATCTAGCTCTTCTCGCATCATCCGCACAACAGGAGCCATAGCTAAAGCATATTCTCGGCCTATACCCTCACCCTCTTCAACTGCCTCAACATCTTCTTGGGTTTCTTCTATTTTTTCTGTTGAATCATCTAAACTGTCTGTGCCTGTATCTTCTTCTTCAACCATTTTTTTATCCCGTACAAAATAATATTATTTTTTTTCCCTCTAAAAAAAGAGGTTTATTATGCTACTTAAGTATTGTATTTTATTCTAAAAAGATATAAGCCAGGATTTTTTAACCTGAAAAAGAGAATAAATAACCTAAACAATTCTCTTTCATTCCTTGCTGGGGTGGCCAAGTCCGGTTAGGCAGTCGGCTGCAGACCGACCAACGGGAGTTCAAATCTCCCCCCCAGCTAGCTATCTAAGGTTCAAAAGCTGCAAAGTTTAGGGTTTTTTAGGAAATGGTTCCTGAGAATCTAAGGGAACAAACTATAACCAATAACTAACACTTTTGAAGAAGCCTCTTTAAAACCACGATCCCTTTTGACTCATCCAGGTAGATACAAAACAATTTTTTAGACATCCTCCAACACCAGATTCCCTCTTTCATTGAATCTGGTTTTTAAGTCTTGTCCTTTCTTCCATCCTTTGGTTTTCACGATTTTTTGTGGGATATATATTTTGATATGGGGAGAAGAATCTCTGTCTTCGGAGTTTATAAGTTCATCAGGTATGCGGATTTCAATATCGGATGAAGAGCCTGCACTGGAGTCTCTGCTTGGGGAGTCTATGAGTTTCCGTGGGATGGTGAGATAAAATTGTCCGAGCCAGGTTTTTTGTAGTTTCATTTTTCGTCCATAACTATGATTTTCGTTTGTTGTGTTGAATATATGAGCTATGAGGTATATAACGAAAAAAACCATGGTCAAAGAATGTTCTGATAGGTGCAGATAGATGAAACCTGAAGGAAATAGAGAATTAGATAGTTTTAACGTATCAGACAATTGTTTTTTTCCAGGGTAGGTATTTTTTGGATTTTTTCTCTTGCATAGTTTAGGAATAAGGGTGCTATTAGCAGGGCTGCTGCAGGTATTATTTGTTGAGGGTATCGTGGAGGAGGCCATAGTATCGCTGCCAAGCCAATCAGCATCAGGATGTGTCCAAAAATCATGGCCTGGTTTATTTTTCTGAAGTTAATGTATTCTTTGTTGTCTTTTATTTTATCGTATTTGATGATTTTGCGGGCGTAACTGATCATCCAAAGAGTAGATAATAGGAATATTGAACCTATGATTGCTTCTATCTGGTTTTACTTGTACTGGGACATAGCATACTCTGCAAGCATCAGCATGAAGAAGCCCGCAGTCAGGGTCTCGGTTGCCTGAAGTATGTGAGGGTATGTGGGTATATAATGTATGTCTTCGTTTTTATTGAATTTAGGGGGGATATAGGATCTGTCTTCGTTTTTGATGTTGCGCCTCCAATGGAAGTATTTAAACATATAGAATCCCGGAACCAGAAGAAATACTGCAAGGATTTTGTGTAGGTATTGTGTGCTAGAATCAAGGAAAGCTGCCAACGCCAAAATTATCAGCCATAAACCAACTACGAGAGCCTGTGTGGATTCATAGTATAGGGGAACATCTTGGATAAACATCATCTTTTTTCCAGCCAACTTATTTTTTATGGCTATCTCTCTGAACATGTCAAAGCCCAGGATAACTAGATATAATGTAATGACACCCAGCATCATGGAAGCATAATGTCTATTGGGTTCAAGCAGCATGGTTAATCCAAGCATTATAAGAAAGAATGCAGCATAAGGAAGTGCGCTAGAATGACTAAATCTCCTATACCTACCCCATGTCTGCCATAGTCCCATATTCTCACCCGCAGATTAAAAGCATTTAAACTTTCCCTTGGTGTTTGACTGCTTCGGTTTCTTTTTTTAGTTTCTCTGGGTCGCCTAAGTAGTAGGATTTAAGGGGGTTTAGTTGTTCGTCTAGTTCATAGATAAGCGGTATGCCTACGGGGATGTTTAATCCGACGATGTCTTCATCTGAGATGTTATCCAGGTATTTTATCAGGGCTCTTAGGCTGTTTCCGTGTGCTACAATGATAACTTTTTTTCCTTTCTTTATCTCCGGGACAATAGTATAATGCCAGTAGGGTAGGAATCGTTCGACTGTGTCTTTCAGGCACTCAGATAAGGGTATTTCGTCTTCTTTTAGGTCAGCGTATTTGGGGTCGTTTCCGCTGTAGCGTTCATCGGTTTTTTTTAGTGCGGGCGGTGGGGTCGCATAGCTTCTCCTCCATATATGTACTTGCTCTTCTCCGAGTTTTTTTGCGGTTTCTTTTTTGTATAATCCCTGTAGTCCCCCGTAGTGGCGTTCGTTTAGGCGCCAGGATTTATGGGTTGGAAGCCACATCAAATCCATTTCATCCAAGGCAATCCACAGGGTTCGTATAGACCGCTTAAGCACCGAGGTGAAAGCAATATCGAATGTGTAGCCTTCTTTTTTTAATATTTTCCCTGCTTCCCTTGACTCGGATATGCCTTTATCAGATAAGTCCACGTCAGTCCAGCCAGTGAAACGGTTTTCTTTATTCCATACGCTCTCCCCATGCCTTAAAAGAACTAATCGAATCATGATAGGATATTAGTATTTTAAATGATATAAAACCCTTTTTGGTTTGACTATTTTTTTTGTATAAAAAACCATATTTTTAACTGTATTTTGTGGTTTTTGGAATCTAATTCTATTTTATTGTGGTTTAGGAGAATGGGAGTAAAGAAGCGCACGCAAAAGGATCTGGTGATAAAGGGTGCAAGAGAACATAATCTCAAAAACGTTAGTTTAACCCTTCCAAGAGACAGTTTGATTGTGTTCTCCGGTTTATCTGGGTCAGGTAAGTCCACGCTTGCATTCGACACCATTTATGCGGAAGGGCAGAGACGGTATGTTGAGTCGCTTTCATCTTATGCCCGCCAGTTTCTAGGCCTCATGAATAAACCAGACGCAGACAGCATTGAAGGCCTCTCTCCTGCGATAGCTATTGAACAGAAGACCACCTCAAAGAATCCTCGTTCAACTGTTGGAACCGTCACCGAGATATATGATTATTTGCGGCTTTTCTTTGCACGCATAGGCACACCCTATTGTCCGGAACATAATATCCCGATCACATCCCAGACCGCTGAAAAAATCACAGAAACCATAGGAAACGATTTTTCAGGTAACTTAATCGTGCTTTCTCCTTTGATAAGGCAAAAAAAGGGTTCATATGATAAGCTCTTAGAGGATTTGCACAAGGAAGGTTATGTGCGTGTGAGGGTTGATAAAGAAATAATTTCAACGGATGAAAAGATTAGTTTAGAAAGATACAAGAAACATGATATTGAGGTCGTAATTGATCGCCTTGATTCGTCTGATACCTCCCGGCTTGCTGAAGCAGTAGAGAATGCGTTAGAGAAGTCAGGGGGTCTTTTGATTGTGTTTGATGCAGAGAATAATAGAGAAAAACTTTATTCTTCCTTGATGGCATGTCCCGTATGTGGTTTAACCTTTGAGGAGCTTCAACCGAGGATGTTTTCGTTTAATAGTCCGTTTGGGGCCTGTGAAAAATGCGAGGGTTTGGGCATAACCATGGAATTTGATCCGGATCTGATTATTCCAGATAAAGAAAAAAGCATAGCAGATGGAGGAATTCTTGCATTTGGGAACATCATTGACAGTTGGAGGCTCAGGCAGATTGGCAGTGTTGCAAAACAGTTTGGGTTTTCGATGTTGGATCCGGTTAAGACGCTTTCAGACCAAGCAATGGATATAATTCTTTATGGAACCAAGGAGAGGATCTCTTATAGTTTCACATCAAAGAAGAGGGATTCGTCTTTTAGTTATTCCGGGGAGTTTGAAGGAGTGGTTCCGATGTTTGCGCGGTTGTATAAGCAAACTGGCTCGGAGTCTAGGAGGAAATGGATGGAGCGGTTTATGCGGGTGAATGCGTGTCCGGTGTGTAGGGGCAGGAGACTTAAAAAGAAGGTGCTTTCGGTGAAAGTGGAGGATAAGTCAATAATTGATGTAACTGATCTTTCGGTGGAGGATTGTTTCAAATTTTTCAGTGGTTTAAAGCTCAATAAAAAGGAAAAGATAATCGCTAAGCAGCTTCTTAGAGAGATTATTTCTAGGCTTAATTTCTTGGTTGAGGTGGGTTTGGGTTATTTGACTTTGTCAAGGCAGGCTGGTACGTTGTCTGGGGGTGAATCTCAGAGGATTCGTCTTGCAACGCAGATAGGTTCGAATTTAGTGGGTGTTTTATATGTTCTTGATGAGCCGTCGATTGGGTTGCATCAGAGGGATAACCATAAGCTTATTGATACCTTGTTTAGGTTGCGGGATTTAGGTAATACGTTAATTGTTGTTGAGCATGATGAGGACACTATAAGGAATGCTGATTGGGTGGTTGATATTGGTCCGGGTGCGGGGATTCATGGAGGCCATATTGTTTTTGAAGGTACGCCCGGGGAGATTGTAAAAGATGATAAATCTCTTACCGGCAGGTATCTTTCGGGTAGGTTGGGTATAGGTGTCCCAAAAAAAAGGAGAAGAGTAGAGGAATTTATTGAAGTTGTTGGTGCAAGGGAGCATAATCTGAAAAACATTCGTGTAGGAATTCCTGTGGGTTGTTTGACTCTTGTCACGGGTGTGTCGGGTTCAGGTAAATCTACGCTTATCTATGATACGCTTTATAAGGGGCTTAAAAACCGGTTGTATGGTTCAAGGGAGAATGCAGGTAAACATGAGGACATAGTATATGACGGTTTGGTTGATAAGGTTCTTATAATAGATCAGAGCCCTATTGGGAGGACCCCTAGGAGTAATCCTGCGACATATACTAAGGTCTTTGATGATATAAGGAAGCTGTTTTCTCAGACTCATGAGAGTAAGATGAGAGGGTATAAGCCGGGGAGGTTTTCTTTTAATGTTCGGGGGGGCCGGTGTGAGGCATGTCAGGGTGAGGGTGTGATCAAGATTGAAATGAATTTTCTGCCGGATGTTTACATAAAATGTGAGGAATGTAAAGGTAGGAGATATAACAAAGAAACACTTGACATCAGATATAAAGGAAAAAATATTGCGGATGTTTTGGCGTTGAGTGTTGAGGAAGCCCTTGTGTTGTTTGAGAATATTCCATCCATCCAAAGGAAACTTAAGACCCTCTGTGATGTGGGGCTTGAATATATTAGTCTGGGGCAGTCTTCTACAACCCTTTCCGGGGGTGAGTCTCAAAGGATTAAGCTTACACGGGAGCTTTCTAAAAAGGCGACAGGAAAAACCCTTTATCTTCTTGATGAGCCTACGACTGGCCTGCATTTTCATGACGTGAAAAAGCTCATAGCTGTATTAAATAATCTAGTAGATAAAGGGAATTCAGTTGTTGTAATAGAGCATAACCTGGATGTGATAAAATCAGCAGACTATGTAATTGATCTTGGGCCCCACGGAGGTGACCTGGGAGGCGAGATCGTAGCTCAGGGTACGCCTGAGGAGGTATCTAGAAACAAAAAAAGTTATACTGGGGCTTATCTTAAAAAATATTTGTAGGATGGATTTGGAGAATATTGCGCATGAGCCGGGTTGTTATCTATTTAAAGACGGTGGCGGCAGGATAATTTATGTAGGTAAGGCAAAGGATATTGCAAAGAGGGTGTCTTCTTATTTTCAGAAAAAAGATTTGGATCCGAAGACTCAGGCATTAGTAGATAATATTTCTTCGCTTGATTTTATAATAACCCAAAACGAAATTGAGGCATTGATCCTTGAAAGCAACTTGATAAAGAAGCATCAGCCCAAATATAATATTGATCTAAAGGATTCGAAGAGGTATGCGTATATTCTGCTCACGCAAGAAGAGTTTCCAAGGCTGCTTATCGCACGCAGTAAAACAACGCAAGGGGTTTATTTTGGTCCCTTTATCTCAGCAGAAAAAAGAGATGTTCTTCTGCGTTTTGCAAACAATATATTCAAGTTGAGAACCTGCAAAAGACTCCCTAAAAAACCCTGCCTTAGGTTTCATATGGATTTATGCAGTGCGCCGTGTATTCAAAGAAGTACAAAAGAAGCATATAACTTAGCTGTAAGGGATGCGGAATCTTTGCTTTCCGGGAAAAATAAGCAGTTGCTCAAAGAACTCAGAGAGCGGATGATTCAGAAAGCAGATAATCGTGAATATGAGCATGCAAAGGTTTTAAGGGATCAGATAACTGCTATTGAATCCCTTGACGTAAAACAGAATATGGAGACTCGTCGTGCATATGATCAGGATGTTTTAGGTTATATTGTAGACAACTCAATTGTCCATCTTGCAGTATTTAATGTATATTCCGGAGTTCTTTCAAACAAGGATGAGTTCGATTTTGTGTATGTGGAGGATTTTTTTGAGGAATTTATCTTGCAGTATTATTCAAAGGAGGCTGTTCCCAGGGAAGTGATCTTACCTGAAGAGATATCTTTGGTTCTTAAAACTTATCTTTCAAAGAAGAGGGGATCAAAGGTCAAGGTCACGGTGCCGGTGAAAGGCGAGAAAAAGGATCTCCTTGACTTGGTTGAAAAAAATGTTGAAAAGTCTTTTATGGAGGATGAGCTCAGGCTGCGAGATCTGAAAGAGAAGCTGGGTTTACAAAAGATTCCCAAGACAATAGAATGTTTTGATATATCTCATACATCTGGCTCTAATCCGGTTGGGTCGATGGTGCGGTTTGTAGACGGGAAACCAGATAAATCAGGGTATAGGCGGTTTAAGATAAAAACCGTGGAAGGTATAGACGATTGTGCAATGATTGCTGAGGTTGTGGGGAGGAGATATAAAAGATTAAAAAAGGAAGAAAAAAAATTTCCTGACCTGGTAGTAATTGATGGGGGTGTTGGGCAGCTTTCTTCGGCGTTCCGGGAGCTGCATAGTTTGGAAGTGAAAATTCCGGTAGTTGCCCTTGCAAAAAAAAATGAAGAAATTTATTTTCCAGGGTTTTCTGATCCAGTATGTTTTGAGCGGAAATCCCGGGCAGTGAAGCTGCTCCAGAATATACGGGATGAAGCCCATAGGTTTGCTGTTTCATATCATAGGCTTCTTAGGAAAAAAAGGATATTAAATAAAAAATGACGTTTAATCTTGTTGCATCATTTAGGCCTAGGGGTTCGCAGCCTCAGGCAATAGATAAACTAGTCTCTAATATCAGGGAGGGTAAAACTATTCAGACTCTCTTAGGTGTCACAGGTTCAGGGAAGACCTTTACCATGGCAAATGTAGTTAATAAGTTGCAGACACCAACCCTCGTAATCGCTCATAACAAGACTCTTGCAGCGCAGCTCTATAATGAATTCAAGGATTTTTTTCCAGGTAGTAGAGTTGAGTATTTTGTCTCCTATTATGATTATTATCAGCCTGAAAGCTATATCCCCAAAAAAGACCAGTACATTGAAAAAGATGCGCAGATTAACCCGAAGATTGAGCAGATGAGGCTTTCGGCAACCGCCTCGCTTCTCTCAAGAAAAGATGTTATAATTGTTGCATCGGTTTCCTGTATATATGGTTTAGGTGATCCCAAAAATTTTAGGGATTTGGGGATATCATTAGAGACAAACATGAGGTTAAAAAGAAAGCATCTGCTTGAAAAACTCGTTGATATGCAGTATGAGCGTAATGACTTTGATCTTTCATCTGGGAAATTCAGGGTTCGCGGAGACACGGTTGATGTGGTTCCGGGATACTTGGATAACATAATCCGGATTCAGTTGTTTGGTGATGTAGTAGAAAGGATTGTGGAGATAAAGAAACATGAAAATGTTGTAGTGGAGGAATTCAGGCATTTGTATCTGTATCCTGCCCGGCATTTTGTAATACCTCAGAAGATGAAGGATAGGGCGATTGAGTCAATAAAAACTGAACTTGAAGGTGTTTTACCTAACCTGGATCTCATTGAGGCCCATAGATTAAAGAAAAAAACCCTCTACGACCTTGAGATGATTGAAGAAACAGGATACTGTAAGGGAATCGAAAACTATTCGCGTCACTTTGACGGGAGGGTTGCAGGTGAGCGGCCGTATTGTCTCTTAGATTATTTTCCCAAAGATTTTCTGCTCTTTATTGATGAATCACATCAGACTATTCCGCAGCTTAACGCCATGTATAACGGCGATAGGTCGCGTAAGCAATCTCTTGTAGACTATGGTTTTAGATTGCCCAGCGCCTATGATAACCGGCCGCTTAGATTTGATGAATTTGAAAAATTCACAAGAAACGTAATTTTTGTATCTGCGACACCGAGCCGCTATGAATTAGATAGGTCAGATGAGGTAGTAGAGCAGATTATTAGGCCGACTGGTCTTGTTGATCCGGTGATTTTGATAAGGCCTACAGCAAATCAGTTAGAAGACCTCATATGTGAGGTGGAAAAAACCATAAAAGCCGGGAACAGAATTCTTGTAACAACGTTGACTAAGAAGCTTGCTGAGGAATTAAGTGAATTTTTTTCTTTGAGGGGGATAAAAACAAGGTATCTTCACTCAGAGATAGATACGTTAGAGAGAACTGAGATAATAAGGCAGCTTCGTTTAGGTAGATTTGATGTCTTGGTGGGTATAAACCTGCTCAGGGAGGGTCTGGATATACCGGAGGTGGGTCTCATTGGTATACTTGATGCAGACAAGGAGGGTTTTTTGCGTGATGAGAGAAGTATTATCCAGACCATTGGAAGAGCTGCAAGGAATATTGATTCTAGGGTTATATTATACGCTGACAGGAGAACTAATTCAATAAATAGGGCGGTTGAGGAAACCAAGAGGAGAAGAGACATCCAAACAGCATATAACAAAAAACATAATATCATTCCGCAGCAGATTATCAAACCAGTAAAAGAACAGGCAGTTGAAGTAAAGGATATCAAACACATACCCAAAAATGAGATACCTGCTATCTTAATTGAGTTGAATGCTCAGATGGATAGGGCCGCGGATAGATTAGAGTTCGAGGAAGCCATATATCTGAGGGATAGAATGGGTGAATTAAAAAAGAGACTTGCAGAAAAATAGGAATACATAAATACATATAAACCGCCGCACTTTTAAATGTTTAATCTAAATTAGAGTTATATAAATAACAGAGGTAGAATGAAAGAAGATAGGGGATTTGAAAGGAGATCATTTAGTATAATCTGCTCTGACTGTGGTAAAACGAGTGATGTTCCTTTTAAGCCTATTGAAGATAAACCTGTTTATTGCAGGGAATGCTATCAGAAACATAGACCAAAAAGGGATTGAAAATATAGTGTATACTTTTTTTTCTGGTGGAGGATTGTTTCTTTAGGTGTAAGCTCGTAGATTCTTTTTCAGTTATTATTTAACTATGACAAATTTTGATGTACTCTCAATTAAAGAAGATATTTTGCAGAACATACGTTTTCTTGGTTTTGAGGATATGACCCCCATACAGGAGATGGTGCTTCCATCTGCTCTTGAGGGAAAGGATATAATGGGTCAAGCTAAGACAGGTACAGGTAAGACTTTTGCCTTTGCAATACCCATTGTAGAAAAGATAAGGAAGGATGATAAATCGGTTCAGGCGATAATTTTGACGCCGACCAGGGAACTTGCTATTCAGGTTGGTTCAGAGTTTGAGAAACTGACGGGTTCAGGTATCAGCGTAGCATTAGTATACGGTGGCGCATCTATTAACTCTCAAATAAATCAGCTTAGGAGGGGTGCCCAGATTGTTGTGGGCACACCCGGTCGCGTAATTGATCTTATAAAAAGGAGAGCACTCAAGATTGATAGAGTGGAAACCTTTGTCCTTGATGAAGCGGACCGTATGCTTGATATGGGGTTTATAGGGGATGTTGAATGGATTATGGAGAAAACACATGAGAAGCGGCAGACTTTGTTGTTTTCGGCGACTATGCCTGATGCGATTCGCAAGCTGTCTAAAAAGTATATGCGTGATCCGAAATTTATTTCAGCTAACATAGATAGTGATGAGTTAACCGTTGGTGATGTTCAACAGTATTATATCGAAGTCAATCAGAGAAAGAAGATGGATGCCTTCTTCAAAGTCGTTGAAGAGGAGCAGCCGAAAAAAGCCCTTGTTTTCTGTAAAACAAAGAGGTGGGTTGAGTCGCTTTATGGTATTCTTAGGAAACGGAGGTTTTCAGTTGACAGGATTCATGGTGATTTGAGCCAGGCTGCCAGAAAAAAAGCAGTTGATAAGCTCCGGCAAGGCAAGGTGAGGTATCTCATCTGCACGGATGTCGTAGCTCGCGGCATAGATATATCGGATATTAGTCATGTCTTCAACTATGATATTCCGCAGGAGCCACTGACTTATGTGCACAGGATTGGTCGGACGGCCCGCGCAGGGAAACAAGGCACCGCCATCACATTCATTAATCCTTCCCAGATCCGTGATCTATGGCTTATAGAACATCAAGCCCGTACAAAGATTAATAAGAGGGAGTTGGAGTAGTATAGCTCTATCTTTAACCTTTTTGCATAATAGGTTTTTCGGGTAGCAGGTGTTAAATAGTTTTTCTATTAAGTTTTCTTAATTTTTTTTGAGACTTAGGAGAGTTGAGTCACTATGGGGCCTAATCAGGATTTAAGTGATTTTAAGTTTTTTGCTTCTTGACTTGGCTTCCTTGAGTAATTGATTGATTTGGTCTACGTCATTATCTAGTGTTTTTCCTATGGCAGATATTTCATCAAGGGCATATCTAAAAAAAGCATTCATCATGATTTTTTTTCTGCGTTTTTTAGCAGTATCAAATGCATGGGTCAGAAAAGACTTTGCTTTCTCATAGTCGCCTTCGCTCATGGCACAGAGACCTAAGCCATACATGCAATGGAATTCAAATTCTATGTCTTCGATAGCGTATCTTCCGTATCTTTGGCTGTAGAAGGTGCGTAAACTCAGCTGCCTGGAGTTTAGGTATTCTGCGTAGGTCTTTTGTGCCTGTAAGAGAAAAGAGGCTGAATCACTGAATCGTTGCAGGTTGTAGCTTATAGTTCCAAGATCTCTTAACACATAACACTTAGATATGAGATTGTCCATATCGCTTTTGTTTTCTGAGAATAGCTCTAAGGCCTTCTTCAGGTGGGTTTCTGCCTCTTCATAGGCTCCTTCTCCCATGTAAAACCAGCCCAGGTACTGTGAGATTATTCCACATTCCCAGCTTACCTTGCCGTAGAGTTCTTCAGCGAGTATAGCATATTCCTCCAAGTTTTTCTTCTTTGTATCTGAGGGGATAACTGAATCAGTATTATCGACTTCTAATGATGCCAATAGAGCCAACAGATATGCCCTGTTTTTCTCGTTATGTAAAATGTCTTTAAGGATTTTTTTGTATTCATCATAAAACTGCTCTCCCTGCCCGTAGTCTTCATGAGAAAAAAGCCAGTAAGCTAAGGAATACATGTCTCCTGCGAATTCTATACTACCGTTATCATGTATTCTTCTGCATTTTTCAAGGTAGTTGTCAAGTAGCTTCTCAACACTGCAGATATCGCCCTGCTCAAACGCAGCATCTGCCAGGTTAAGGATCGTATAAGGTTTGCCCCGTACCCGTATCTCTAAGCGGAGAATCAGTATGCCGGCTAATCCAACAACCCCATAAAGCCATGATCTAGCCACCATACCCGGGTCTGTGATAAATACTGCAGCTAGGTTATAATTGTTTTCTACTATAGTGAATATGTCTTTTATTAGCATAATACAGATAAGAAACAAACCTATGGATACAACAATTGTGAGCAGGGTTTTCTTTAGCTTTGATTTCCTGCCATATTTCCTCAAATGCTCAAAATATGCATCACTGTAGGCAGAATTAAGTTTCATGGTGTTTACTCATGTGATTTCCCATATAAATCCAAATAGTTTTTATGTCAAGGAAAATGTAATGCATACCAAAGCAGTCCACTGTGGGTATGGGTCTTTGCTTTGTCTTGTTTCACAAGTTCGTTGAGGGCATTGTATGTTCGGTCTTCGGTTATATGGTATTTTTTATTTGAGTATATCTCTTGTGCATGAATGAGGGGGTAGCCGCATTTGTTGTATTTTCTCTTCACATTATATCTCAAGTTATTTTCTTTGTTGTCTGCAGGATACTTCAGACTAACCGTGTCTGACACGTCACTATTTTTTAGGAGTTCTTCTATCCTCCGGCAATCTTCTGAAAGCTCTAAGGTATGCTGGGTCATCGAATCAATCAGTGTATTGGTTAATAAATATTCAATCACCTATTAAAACAGTATTTAATTCCCTAATCCATATCTTTTTATCTCTTGTTTATTGATTTTGGGTGCTCTTAGATGATTGTTATTGTAACAGGGATCCCTGGAACAGGTAAGACCACTGTCGCCACGAAGGCGATGGAGTTGCTTGAAAAGAAAGACATCAAGTATGAGATGGTAACCTATGGTAATGTCATGATTAGAATAGCAAAAGATAAAAACATTGTTGAAGACAGGGATGATATGAGAAAACTAGACTCTGAAACACAGAAGATGATCCAGGAGCTTGCCGCAGAAAAGATTGGATGCATGGAAGGCAACGTTCTTGTGGACACACATTGCACTATCAGCACTCCGGGAGGTTATCTTCCGGGTCTCCCTGAATGGGTTTTGAGGAAGCTTAAACCGGATGCCATCATTCTTGTCGAGGCCTCTGCTAAGGAGATATATGATAGGCGGACTTTTGATAAGAGTCGAAACAGGGATGGTGAGTCAGTTGAGGGTATCAGGTTACATCAGGAGATGAATAGGAGTATTTCGGCAGCTTATTCTGTGTTTACCGGAGCCACTGTTAAAGTCATCCAGAATCCCGCCGGGAAGGTTGAGGAGGCTGCAAAGGAGATGATAGAGGTTTTAGGGTAGAATGATTGAAATTACTGATGCAGGGTACACTATTGCTGCTATCTCCACGGGTCTTTCCATCATGAGTGCCCTTGTAAGGAAGGCTGTCTTGGATATGGATAAGATGAAGGAGATAAAAGAGAAGATTAAAGTTCACCAAAAAGAGATGAAGCTTGCCACAAAATCAGGTGACATGAAGAAAATGCAGCGGAATCAGGAGGATATGATGAGTTTGACGATGGAGAATATGAAGTTGTCGTTTAAACCTATGATATACACCTTCATTCCGTTTATACTTGTATTCGGGTGGCTTAGAGACCAGTATGGTTTACTGGATGTGGTCGCATCCGTATTCGGATTCAATTTTGGTTGGTTTTGGTGGTATTTTATCTGCGCAATGGTCGTTTCATTAACTGTAAACAAAGTTTTAGGGGTGACGTAAAAAAAAATGGTTGCACCACAATATAGGTCGAGATCTAAGAAAAGGAAAAAAGTGAAGGTCCCGGGAGGGGCTACTGTCACACATTATAAGAAAAAGAAACCAAGCAAGCATGTCTGTGGGAGATGCGGTAAGCCGCTTACAGGAGTACCTAACAAGATACCCTCTGAGCTCAAAAAGCTATCCAAAACCGAAAAAATCCCCAAGAGACCTTATGCAGGAGTCTTGTGCACGGAATGCACAGATAAACTGTTCAGATACAGGACACGCTTTGAGGCCAAAAACAATTATCCGGAGTACACCGACCTCGAAATAAGGAGGGACCTTACTATAGAGAGGTATCTTCCTTTGAATTGGTGGGATAATTTATCAAACAAAGAATAATATATAAAAAAAATTATTCGGGTTTTTTGATGAGTTTATGGGTTACTATTGCAAGCATTAGGATTACTGCAAGGGTTATTGTTGATTTTTCCCATGAGGTGAGTTCAATTCCTTGGCTTTCAATTAGGTTCCATGCAAAAGAGGATATGCTGGACACAAGCAATCCGCCGAAGAAGAGGATGCCTAGGATAATAAAACATAATTTGGCTAGGTCTTTTGTTTTCATATAAACATATTAACAATAAGCACATAATAGCTTATTTGTTTGGTCTTGTCTGTCTCCGGGTATCGTGAAGTATTGTGTTGTAGAGTTCTGGGTCATACAGGGAGATGTAGTGTATTAGTTGTCTAGTGCTCCAGTCAGCTTGTTTTTTCTTTATTTTCGCATCCATGTGCACAAGATACATCGGCAGAGGGTATCCGTAATGACCTGAACCTGTAGAAAGCTGTGTTATAAGGTTTATTATCTTATCGAAGTTACGTTCCCAGTCAGGAACATCAACGCGCAGGGGAGTAGAAAGAGGAGTGGGCTGCATATAGATTGTAGGGAAAGACGCTATTAGGGTGGAAGTAAGCTTATCGTCTGATTCGAAGCGGGATGGAGGAGTGAAGTCGACGGTCCGGTATGTGTTATCTTTCTTTAGTATCCTCAAGATGCATGAATCTGTCATGAATCGAGGGAACCTGAGACCATATTTGATTGCGAGATAGTTTGCAAATAAACGGGATTTACTGTCCTCTGAGACGCCGATGATGTGGGTTCCATTCTTTTTACATAATTTGAGTAGGCGCACATACTTTTTTCTGTAAACAGGGTATTCTTCACATTCAATGGGTTTCCTTCTTGAATTCACGTACAGTGATCCGTCGAGGAACACAAACGCGGGGTTGTGTTCTTTAACGCAACGTAATGCAACATCGAATTCCATTCCGCCTCGCAGTAACTCAACCCGTTCTTTTGTGTATTCATCATAGTCGAGAACGTTTATGTCTAGGTCGCGGATGAATTCCTCGGTCTTAGGGGAATCTGATTCATCAAGAATTAATCCTGATGCGCGAATGAAGTAAACAGCTGCACCCAGGAGTTCTCGTATGCCTTCTCCCCCATCCACAAAACACATCTTAGCCTTAATCTCATCAAAGGAGTTATCCAGGGGAAGGATAAGGTTTTTATCAATTATCTTGCACCGGATATTGTCTATCTGATCCTTGTAGCCTCTAAGATCACTAGATATTTTATCTCTGCAGCATTCATATCTATCCAACCAAAGCGAATAATGATTCATAGGCTCACTTAAATTAAATAGTAATCTAAGGATATTATATGAACACCCTATCTTTTTTTATAATGGTTCTAATAATTGAATCTAATAAAAAGGGAGTTTGCAGATGATGAAAATCGAAAACTGTTATGAATGCGGCGGATGTGTTGCAGTATGCCCCACTAGAGCGATAACGATCATAGATGAGGTAATTATAAACATTGAAAAATGTGTTAGATGCGGCATATGTGAGTTGATGTGTCCAGTAGGCTTAATAGATATAAAAAGCATCAAGGAGAGAGAGATAAAATGAGAATAGGGGATGAATATGATATCGTCGTTATCGGAGCAGGTCCTGCCGGATCAACCGCAGCTAAGTTCGCAGCAGATAAAGCAAGTGTATTAGTAGTTGATAAACACAGGGAGATAGGTTCTCCTAAGAGATGTGGTGAGGGCGTGGGTATCAGGACATTCAATGAATTTGGTATACCTATAGATAAGAGATTTATAAACACTGAGATTTATGGGTCGGTGGTTTATGCACCAAATGGTAAAGAGCTTAAAGTCAGGCAAGAGAACATAATGGGTTATGTTATTGAAAGGAAGATATTTGATAAATATTTGGCTACAGATGCTGTGAGGAACGGCGCTACAGTTGTCGCTGAATCACATGCGTCTCTCTGGAAGGAAGACGGGAAACTTGTTGGAGTTAAGGTGAAACATCAAGGTGAGAAATTATATGTTAGATCCAAGATGGTCATAGCTGCAGACGGCGTCGAATCTCAGATAGCAAGGGATATGGGCATAGATACAACACTTGTGCCATATGAAGCGGATTCGTGCATAGAGTATGAGATGTGTGGAATAGATTTTGATGAGATGGACTTGCTTCACGTCTTCGTTGGACAGGAGCTTGCTCCAAGGGGATATGTTTGGGTGTTTCCAAAGGATGATGATAGGGCAAATGTAGGGATAGGTATTGTAGGGAATGAAAAAAAGACTGCTAAATATTATTTAGACAGATTCATAGCCAAACGACCTGGGCTTATGCAGGGAAGCATCCTTGAGGTTAACGTAGGTTCTGTCCCGGTTGGAGGGTTTATGGAGGATTTTGTGAAAGATAATTTCATGGTTGTTGGAGACGCTGCAAGGCAGATAAATCCCATGCATGGCGGGGGAATCTATGAGGTTATGCTTGGAGGTAAGCTTGCAGGAGATATTGCAGGAAAAGCAATAGAAGAAAACAATATGGATCTGATTAAGAATTACGCTAAGATGTGGGAGTCGGTAAGAGGCCAGAGATTGAAGAAGGTTCTTAAGGTCAGGAACTTCATAGAAAAGCTTAATGATAAAGAAATAGATTATCTTGCAGACATTTGGTCGGGTGAGGATTTGTTTGAGCTAACTCGTGGAAACTATGTTTCAGTATTCAAGAAGATAATTAAGCATCCGAAACTCCTGAAAATGGCTAAGAACCTGATTTTAAGCTAAACAAAGAATAAAAAAAAGAAGAAGGTTGTTATTTGTCTTTCTTGAGTTCGTCAATCTTCTTCTCTAAGCTTTTTATTTTCTTCTCTAAGCTTTTTATATCGTCTTGTGAAGCAAGGTTTATTTTCTTGATTGTTTTTTTTACCTGGGCATCTATTTTTTTGTTCAGTTCCGTTCCTTGCTTTTCAGCCTGTTTCAGAAGATCTTCTGCAAGGGCCACCCCTTCCTCTTGGCTTATCTCGCCTTTTTTGATGAGTTCATTTGCTATTTCTTCTGCCTTCTCTTTGGTGAGTACAGCAATCCCAAGGCCTAATAGACCAATCTTTCGTAGATATTCTTTCATGATTATTTCACCTCAATAGAATATGAAGGATGCTAGCAATAAAAACTAGAATCGGCCGCTTCGCAGTATGGAGATGACCAAAGCCATGCCAAGAACTCCGACAATCATGTAGCCAACTATGCCAAACACAGGGAGATCAAAGAGCATTGGTCCTTTACCTGCAAGGAGTATGATAGAGGATGCAATAATTATAGAAGAGATTATGAGGCTCACTGATATCCTGTTGCTTACGATATCTATCTCAGACATGAACTGATTTAATCCTTTATGTTCTATGTCTATTAGGAGTTTGCCCTTCTCTAGCTGGGAAAGTATTTGGTTTATTTTTTTTGGCATAATCATTAGCAGCTCACTTAGCTCAGAGAGGTTTTTTGTCATCTTGTTTATGAGACGTTTTGGATGCATCCTCTCTGTGATAAGGGACTCTGCGAAGGGTTTAGCCGCCTCAGTTAGATTGAACTCAGGATTAAGTTCTCTGCATACGCCTTCGAGGGTCACGATAGATTTTATCAATAAGGCAAAATCTGCAGGTATTCTAACCCTGTGTCTGAGGGCTGTTTCCATCCCTTCATTCAGCATCACAGATATGTTAATCGCATGAAGGCTGGTTCCATAATATGTTTCAATGAGTTGCGCTATATCGCTTCTGAACTCAGGGAGGGATGTTTCATCAGTTACCATGCCTATGTCAAGGAGCTCATTTGTTATCCGGTCTGTATCCTTCTGCATTAGGGCAATAAAAAGGCTCGCTAATTTTTCTTTGAGGTATTCGTCGACAGTCCCAACTATGCCAAAATCAATGAATGCTATTTTATCATCCGCGGTCACAAAGAGGTTGCCTGGATGCGGGTCTGCATGAAAAAATCCGTGTACGAGTATCTGTTTCATGCAAGACTGTGCTATCTTATCCGTAAACTCAAGCCGGGTCTCTTTGTCAATCTCGCTGCCTAATTCACTTAATTTGGTTCCTTTTATAAACCCCATAGTTAGGATTCGTTTGCTGGTGTAGTTCCAGTAAACCTTTGGTCCGCATACTGTCGGATCATCCTTAAAATTTCTCAGAAATCGGTCTATGTTTCTTCCCTCTATTGTGAAATCGAGTTCTTTTCGTATGGCTTTTGTAAATTCCTCAACGATTCCGACAGGGTTGTATAATTCGCTTTCAGGTATGTGTTTCACAGTAAGCCTTGCCAGATTGAATAGTATGTCAAGGTCTGCGTCGATTGTTTCTTCTATTCGGGGTCTCTGGATCTTTACAACAATGTCTTCTCCGCCGAGAACCGCCTTATGCACCTGTGCAATGGATGCTGCTGCAAGTGGTTTTTTATCAAATGAAGAAAACATGTCGTCTATGGGGGAACCTAACTCTTTTGTAATCGCAGACTCTGCATCACCATAACCAAATCCGGGAACACTGTCTTGTAGTTTCCTGAATTCTTTAACGAACTCAGGTGGGATGAGATCAGGTCTTAGGGAGAGCATCTGGCCGAATTTAACAAAGGTTGGACCCAGTTCTTCTAAAACAAGTCTTGCCCTCTCTGAAACGGGTGTCTTCTCATCATCTCTTTTATGGTCTTTTTTTCCAGAGAATTTTGGATCCAGGCGTTCTATGAAATGCCCAAAGCCGTGTTTGATGAGAACATTGGCTATCTTTCGGCCCCTCCTGATTCGCTCAATCCGTCGGTGTATTCCGCCAAACAATATGATCACCTATTTTTTTTATTAGATTACGTTAATTGAGTTAATAACCTCTTTTTTTTAAAGTAACCGGATGCCCTTGCATGAAGGTTGATGCTTTTAATTTCTTTTATTACTAATACCTTAACATGAAGGAGATTATAACTAAAAGGAGCAAACGGTACTGGCAAATCTTTGGTTTAATATCAATGGCAGCCTTAGTGTATATGTTTCTTCCATTCATTGACGTGATCCTTTATGGGCTTTTTGTATATTATGTCACACGACCCATCTATGATCGCATTAACAAGAGAATTAACAAAAAAAGCATCTCTGCAGGCGTCTCTTTGTTTATTCTCATCCTCCCCGTGTTAATCATCGCATTATATGCTACTAGTGTCGCCTCATTTGAATTGACGAAGCTGCTTGAGAGCATAGATTACGCAATCCCTGGCGAATACATGAAGGAGATACTAAACGAATTAAGCATTGTAGGACAGCATTTGACGCCCGAAGAGTTCTGGGAGTTTATGACAACGAGCACTAGCTTTAAAGATTTTCTGATTGTTCCCATAGCAAGCCTCATTAACATAGTATTTAAGCTTTTCCTGATGTTCACTATAGGCTTCTATCTTCTAAAAGACGGCTACAGGCTCAGGAAATGGTTTCTGGAATCTTCGTTTGGAATAGAAAATGAATTATCCCGAAAGTTCCTTGATTCAGTGGATGAAGACCTCTACAGGATATTTTTTGGCAATATTCTTATTGCGGGACTTACCTCAGTTTTGGCAGTCATACTTTTTTATATATTGAACATTTTTGCGCCTGAAAGCCTCACAATCCCTTATCCGTTCCTTCTTGGGTTATTGTGTGGGTTGGCGATCTTTGTGCCGGGAATAGGTATAAAGATCATATGGATTCCAATGTTCCTTTATCTTATAGGTCAAGCTTATTTTAACAACATACTGTTAAGTGCAGGAGGCTTCCTGTTAATCTCTCTGGGCGCCGTGGTTATGCTTATTGACATCGCACCAGATATCGTCCTCAGACCCATAATTTGTTCTAAGAGGATACATCCGGGAGTAATGTTGCTCGCATACCTCTTTGGTTATGTAGTATTTGGTTTTATGGGTTTGTTCCTAGGACCTGTGATAGTCATCGTTGCAACAAACTTTATTGAAATAATCCTACCAAAGATGCATGGCTAGACTTGATTTATTAAAAAACAGTGGTTTCCAATAATTAAAATCAGATAAAATGGTGTGTAAAAAAAATCTGTCTGAGTGGTATCATAAGGTGCTTGATGAAGCAGATATCACTGATTCACGGTATCCTGTAAAAGGTATGCTCATATATAAGAAATGGGGTCTCTTTGTCATAAGAGAGATGCAGAGATATCTTGAGAAGATGCTTGAGGAGAGTGACCATGAACCTACGTTGTTTCCGGTTCTCATACCAGAGGACACACTTGGTAAAGAAACAGAGCATATTGCAGGTTTTGAAGAGGAGGTTTTCTGGATAACGCATGCGGGAGCAAACAAACTAGAGAGGAGGCTTGCGTTGAGGCCTACGTCTGAGACACCCATTTATGAAATGTTTCGTCTATGGATTAGGTCGCATAATGATCTTCCGTTGAAGATTCATCAGAGTTGTGCAGTATATAGGTATGAAACAAAGCATACAAGGCCTTTGATAAGGGGTAGGGAATTTCTATGGAATGAGGGGCACTCAGCTCACGTGGATGCAAAAGACGCCAAAGAAAATGTAGAGGATATAAAAAGGATTTATGAAAGACTCATCAAGGATTTGCTCTGTCTGCCGTTTGTAATAAACAGGAGGCCTGAATGGGATCGTTTTCCTGGTGCGGATGAAACCTATGCATTTGACACATTGATGCCTGATGGAAAAACCCTTCAGATAGCAACTGTCCATAATCTCGGTCAGAATTTTTCCAAGGTTTTTGATATAACCTATGAGGATATTGAAGGCAAACACCTGCATGTGTTTCAGACCTCTTATGGTCCCAGCTTCGGCAGGTTGCTTGCTGCGGCAATCAGCATACACGGCGATGATAAAGGTCTTGTTCTTCCTCCGGAGATTGCGCCGCTGCAAATCGTAATTATTCCGATCGTATTCAAGAAGTCTGGCAGTGAGGAGGTCATAGCATATGCCAAAAAAATCAAAGAGGAATTGGATTCATTAGGTATTAGAGTGAAAATAGATGAGGGGGAAGATAGGCCGGGATCGAAGTTTTATCGTTGGGAGATGAAAGGTGTCCCTTTAAGAATGGATGTGGGTCCCAGGGATCTTAAAGAGGGTAAGATAACGGTAGTTAGGAGAGATACCGGAGAGAAATCGCAGATAGGTTTTGATGAAATAGAAGGTATTAAAACGATTTTTAAGGATATCTCAGATAATCTAAGAGAGAAAGCCGAATCGAGGTTTAGGAGCAGAATATTTAAAATAGAGAACATAGACGACATCAAGGGTAAGGTAGGTAAGGGCATCATAATCGCGGGCTTGTGTAGTGGAGGTGTGTGCTCTGAGAGGATTGAGGAGCACGCAGATATCTTATGTGTTAATGAAACTGTTGCAAAGTGTATAGTCTGTGGCGGAGAAGGTAGGGAGATAAAGATAGCTAAAACATATTAAACTTAATTTATATGACATTGATTGATTGCACCGTATTCGGCCGCCTGTTTTTGAACCATAGGCCGTCACTTAATGCAGTTCTTTTTGTCCGGGTGCTTCTCAGAACGTTTAGGGACATCTTTATTTCATTTAGTTTATTCAGGTCTTTGTTTTCAAGGTATTTGCTGTATTTTTCGCAGATTTTAATGAGTTCAGAATCTTCGGAATAACGCGCCGAGAATTTATCAAACAACTCTTTTAGTTTATACAACTCTTTTATTTTACTCAGGTCTCTGTTTTCAAGCACATTAGATATGTCCTTTAACACATAGGAGCTTGCTCTAACCATTTTTTTTGTTTCTTTAGTTATTTATAAAGATTGAATCACAATCTTGTTTAAAAGCATTGATTAATAGTATTGGTTAACAATACTGGTTATCTATTGGTATGGCTTCTATATAAAGCAAAAATGAAGACACAGAAAAACATACTAGAATATCTTAAAAAAGTAGACTTCGGAGCATCTAGCACAGACATATCTAAGCATCTTGGCAAAAGCAGGATAACTGTATCCAAAAACCTAGAGATTTTGTACGTTAAAGGCTTAGTAAAGTTTAAGAGAGTGGGTATGGCAAAACTTTGGCATATATCCAGTAAACACGCAAACATTCAAAGTGTTGTCGCGTACTCTGAGATAAAAGATGAAAAAAAACTTTCAGAAAAACTCAGTCAGGACATAAAAAAAGAGATAGATGATCCCTCATTTATTATCGTATTTTCTTCGACTCATATAGATCTAAAAAAGTTTTTCAGGCAGTTTAATAAGGAATTTCCAGAAGACACAAAGATTATTGGCTGCTCGACCTGTGGAGAAATATCAAAACAGGGCATAACAGAGAATTCTGTTGTTGCTATGGCAATGAAATCAGAGCATATAAGTGTCGGGGTGGGGGTAGGTAGAAACCTGAAAAAAGATGGGTTTAAGGCAGGGAAGAACGCAGCTGAAATGGCGTTAAATGATCTTGAACATGATTTTTCTAAAACTATCTGTCAGGGAACAACTGTACGCGATATACTTAAACTTAACCTATTTTTTGCTTTTGGGTTTCCTGATTTCATGAGCCAGCAAGAAGAGAACGCATTAGAGGGTGTCTTCAGCGTATTCGGTAACAGGTGCCCTATCCTGGGAGGCGGCAGCGGGGATAATCTAAAATATAAGGAATCATATCAGTTCTATAATGGTGAAGTCTATAAAGACAGCGTCCTCATTACATTAGTTGCTTTGGACTGTAAAACAGATTCTATCAGCACCCATGGCTGGTATCCTACAGAAAAAAGTGCTTTTGTGACAAAATCAGAGGGGAGAATAGTCTATGAATTGAATCATAGGAGGGCTTCAGAGGTTTATGCCGAAATGATTGGAATGGATGAACAAGAGCTGATAAGGAGAGGGAATATCGCCGTAGTAGAAAATATTGGGTCAAAGTATGTTTTAGGTATCTCAGACATTCATGGAAACAGTTGGCTGAAGCATCCTTGGAAGGTAGATGGAGATGGGAGTATGACTTTTTGTGCAAACGTGCCGCAGGATGTGGTCTTATCTTTGAATGAAGCAACTAAGGAGTCGGTTATAAAGGCAACAGAAACCGCGCTTAAGAAAATAAAGAAGAGATGTAAGCCTAAGGTTTGCCTTATATTTTATGCGATCGGCAGGAAAAAGTTTTTGGAGGGGTATGGGGCATGTGAGGAAGAATTTAGGTTGATTAATAAGTATTTGGAGGGTGTTGACTTCATAGGGTTTTATGCCTTTGGTCAGCAGGGATTCACATCAGCGGGAGTTACAGGGCATAGGAATCAGACAGTTAATTTCTTTTTTATCTCAGATGAGCTCTTATCTAGCTAAGTTGGGGGGGGTAAGCGGATATTTAAATATTTAATCAAAAGAATTATACATTAAAATGCCAAGTGTTAAGAAGAAGAGTGTAGAAAGCCCTATGGGTGGGGCGGGATTAATCCGTTATTTTGATGTTGATGAAGGGGGTCCGAAAATGGATCCTAGGCTTGTTATAAGCGTCGTTACAGCCGTGATAATCTTGGAGATAATATCTGCTATTTTGCTCGGTTGACTGGATTTTTTTTTTAGAACAATAGAATATGGGGAAAAGATTTGATTTAGGTGGCGGACACGCCGGAAGTGGGTACATCTTCCAGCCATCAGCTACCTGGGTTTTCTTCTCATCTCCGCTACCTCCCCAGCATCGTCGTCCATAGGTAGGGCTGCTCCCGTCAGGGTCTGACCCAGTTGCTATGGAAGACAATCCAGTGAGACGAAGAATCATCGTTGAAAACTCAGACTAATGACTAGTTGATGTATCGCCTCCCAGGCTTCAGCCTTTCCGTTAGGGCGATTGGAAATAACAGGGGACGCCCAGCCCCCCGGCCTAGTCCACCACTAATATTATAGGTAGTTGCCGCTAAAAAATTAGTTTTTGATTGGATTCTATTTGGGTAGTATAAGAACTACCCAGAAAATAGTGGAATTGGTAAAAGAAAGCCAAGGATTGCTCAAAAAGAACTGGATTGAACGTTAAAGCAAAGCGTCAGAGCAAAACTAAAGGTCTTGGTAAAACGACTGCTTCGCAGATACCGTTATCCGCCAGACAAGCAGCAGAGAGCAACCGAGCTGGTGTTGCAGCAGGCAGAGATTGTGTCAGAGGGTTGGGTTAGCCGCTAGGGATTATTTTTCCCATTCGCTCCAGGTGGTGTATTTTCCGTCGCCTACGATTATGTGGTCTATTACCTGGATTCCCAAAACCTTGCCTGCTTCTATGATGCTTTGGGTTATTCTTTTATCTGCTTTGGAGGGTGTCGGGTCGCCTGAGGGGTGGTTGTGTATGAGGATGATCCGAGAGGTGGAGTTTTTTATTGCAGGCCGAAACACCTCCCGCGGATGTATTATGGATGAATCGATTGTGCCTTTGCTTATTGTTTCTTCTCCGATGATGTGGTTTTTTGTGTTTAACATGAGCACGATGAAGTTTTCGTGTTTTTCATCTCTGAGCCGGGGATGGAATAGATTGAATGCGTCTTCTGCACAACTTATTTTTTTGGTTGTTTTTTTCGCGGATGCATGTCTTTTGTTGAATTCGAAGAGGGATTGTATCTGGCAGGCTTTCGCAAACCCGATGCCTTTAATCTCCTGCAACTCTTTTAGGCTGCATTCTGATAGTTTGTCTAGGCCGTATTTGCTGATCAGTCGGCTGCTCATGTCGATGACGTTCTCATCCCGGGTTCCTTGCTGTAGGATGATTGCAAGGATTTCAGCGTCAGACAGGTTTCCGGCGCCGTGTTTGACTAAGCGTTCGCGTGGTCGGCTGTCTTCAAGCATTTCTTTGATCTTCATAGAAAAGATATTAGTTTAAGGATTTAAAAAGTACTATAAAGAACCTTTAGAATCAGGGAAGTTACATAATTTTAACAAATATTAGGTGGTTGTTTTTGTTTTTTATTAGTTTGAATCGGTTCTCTGCTTCCAGGTATTGGGTTAGTTGTTTGTCGTTCATTGAGTCGTCGCCTTTGATTCGTGAAATAGATCGGCTCATATAGGATAGTTTCCCGTCGGGTTTGAGGATTCGATGTATTTCATCTAACACGTTTTCTTTGTTTTTTATTAGAGGCAAGGTATTATGGAGATATACTACATCAATTGTGTTATCATCTAAGCCGGTTTCGCAGTCAGAAATTATTGTTTCGATGTTTTTTAGTTTGTGTTTTTCTGCTTTTTTCTTTATTATGTCTGCTGCTTGTTTGTGTAGGTCTAGTGCATATATCGTTCCATTTGAGCCGATTATTTTAGCTGCAGGTATTGTGTTGAATCCCGGGCCGCATCCGAAGTCTAGTATATGGTATCCGGGTTCTATTCCAACGTATTTGATTTCATCAGCTATGTTTCTGAATAACTTCCTAACCGACATTATAGCAGTCATTATTTTGAATGTTATCAGGGGCATTTGTTTTTGTTTAGGTGTTTTTTTCATTTTTTTGGTTTGGGAGACTTGGAAAATATTGGTATGAATTCGAGTATAATTGAGGGGGAAAAATAAGTGACAAACTAAAAACGCTATTGTAGTTTACCTGACTCCATAGAGGTAATAAGGGTAGAATCTATTTTAAATCCCGTTTTTTTTTTTAGAATCTGTAATCGGTTAGGGATGGAATCCCGCACGTATTTATACTCGAATTAACTAAATTGTTAATCTATATTTTATTATCTGATAAAAAAAAAATGGACTCCATAGTCAATGCTGCTATACAGCGCGGACGGTTGGAAAAGCGAATTTGTGATGAATTCGAAGGTGTGGATCAATTAAAGCTCGTTGTCCTTGGATCGGGGGGTGCAGGGAACAACACAGTGAACAGGTTGCAGCATATCGGTTTGGAGGGTGCCGAATTGATGGCTGTGAACACAGACAAACAGGATCTTAAGAAGTTGGGAGGTAATGTCACAAAGATCATGATCGGCGCAAAGATAATGCGTGGACTTGGCGCCGGCGGTTTTCCGGAATTAGGTGAGAAAGCAGCTGAGTCGAGTCGTCATGAGCTTGCAGAGCTATTATCCGATACCCATCTCTTGTTTCTGACGGCGGGAATGGGCGGAGGCACAGGAACAGGTTCTGCGCCGGTGATTGCTGAGATTGCAAAAGATGAGGGTGCGATTGTCGTATCTATTGTTACGTTTCCATTTGAACTTGAGAGATCCAGGCGAGATAAGGCAAGGATGGGCATAGAGAAACTGAGAAAGGTTTCAGATACAGTGATAGTAATAGATAATAATAAGTTAGTGGAGTATGTCCCTAATCTTCCATTGGATAAAGCATTTCTTGTAGCAGATGAGGTTGTTTCCATGGCAGTTAAAGGCATTACTGAAGCGATTATGGAACCTAGTTTGGTTAACATCGATTTTGCAGATATACGGGCTGTGCTAACTAATGGAGAAGTCGCAGTCATATCGGTAGGTGAAGGAGAGGGTCCTGACAGAGTACAGAAGGCTATTGAAAAGACGCTGAGGCAGCCGCTACTTGACGTCGACTACAAGGATTCTACGGGTGCTTTGATTCATATCACCGGCGGAGAGGATATGACCTTGGGTGAGGCTAATGAGATAGGTGAAAGGATAGCAAATCAGCTTTCTAAGGAGGCTGCAGTCACCTGGGGTGCAAGAATTGATCCGTCCCTGCAGGATAGGATAGAGGTAATGGCCATAATAACAGGTGTAAAGTCTCCAAACATTCTTGGGAATGGAAAAACAAAGGGTAATGGCATAAAATATACTCAAGAATATAACAATTGGGGCGGAGACCTGATTGATGTATAAAGGGGTATAGACCTATTTTTCCACCCTTTTTTTTATAGGGGTGGAGTTATTAATTTTTTTTGATAATCTCTAAAATTCTTTTAGCGAGGTTTTCTGTTGTATTAATCCCTGTCTCGTCCTGTAGGATGTCTCCTGGATTTCGGCCTACGCCAATGCCTCCGAAATGGGCGGTTTTTTTATCAGAAACGATGATCATTTCATGTATAAGCATCCAGTTGTGTATGTCTCTGCAAACAAATTCCTGGCCTCCGTTTCTGCTTCCGCCTACAGCTATTGCACCTCCAACCTTACCGGAAAGACGATAGTTGTCTATTCTAAGGCGTAGTGTCCGGTCGAACAGAGACTTAAGTTTCCCCGGGACAGATGAGAAATAGGTTGGTGAGCCGATTATTATTGCATCAGCGGATTTCATCTCTTCGAAGATTTCTGTAGCATCGTCGTTGTGTACGCATTTGTATGGAGGTTTTTTGCAGGTATAGCATGCAGTACAGTAATTTATTTCTTTGTCTGCCAGAGAAATAAAGCACGTATCTGATCCGTTCTGGCTACAAATATTAAGGGCGGTCTTAACAAGTATTTCTGTATTCCCTCCTGCTCGCGGAGAACCGCTTATTCCAAGAACCTTCATAGTTTTATTATTTAGTATAAGGCGGTTATAAATTCATTTAATGTTTTTATTCGTTTGATTGAGGGATGACTGCATCCGAGGGTTTCTTTAAGTCTTTTGATGGTTTGTTCTATTGGCACTACATCAGAGCCGCATGTTAGGTTGTCTGCATGGGCTACGACCTTTTCTTCTATGGTCTGGGGCATATAATCTTTTTCAGGAAGACCCAGGGACTTGGCTTCCTCTCTGGTCAAGCCAGCTGCTATGTGGGTTTCACAAACTCTTGCGTATCTGTCCATATTCAGTTTCCGTAGGATGGCTGCCCCTTCTATGCCATGGCTTATTCCATGGGTTCTTGATCTGCCTAGGTCGTGGAGTAACGCAGCAACCTCTATGAAGTCTACGTCGATTTCGTATCCATTGGATTCGATTTTTTCAGCAATTTTCTTCGCTAGCCTAGAAACAGTTATGGCGTGTAGTATAAGTCTTTCATCGCAGCCCTCTTTCTTTAGTAGTATGATGGCATCAGATGGTTTCAATGATTTTGTTGATTCGGACAATCTCAGCCTCTATCTCATTTACATCCGTAGAATTATCTGATTCTTTGTAGGGTTCATTGCATTCAGGGCATACGAAATTCGTTTCTGTTGCATTTTCGATAGAAACCTTGGAACATGAGCATTTGAACATTGAGCCATTTTTCTCAGAATCAAGAGTATTTTGGAGATCTTTGAGTTTATTTTGAAGGTAGTCTATGATATATTCATTAAGCTTAGCATCTCTTTTTCTCCAGAGGTAGGTGTACCACCCGGTTTTTTTGTTTTTTGTGCGCTCGTATTCGACAAGGCTTTTTACATGCAAGTCATTTAGAAGCGTTCTTATAACTGTTTCTTTTACACTTAACTCGGAAGCGAGTTCTTCATCGCGTTTTGGTTCGGAAAGTTTTACTATAATCTGAACGTGTTCTGGGCTCATTGATTCAGATAAGACATCAGACAGTAGATCATAATCCATAAGTATCCCTCGCTGTAACAGAACAGGCTGTAACAGAATAAGTTAACATAATATATATGGATTGAGTGAATAAATATTCATATGTTTGAACGACTCTCAGAGATTACGATAGAATTTATTGCATCTAATGGACTCCTAGGCATATTTATAATATCTGCTATGGAATCATTTATTTTCCCTGTCCCTACTGCAATAATAATAACTGCAGGAACTGCTTTAAACCTTGATCCGCTTTCTGTTGTGATTTTAGCGACGATTGGCTCAATTATAGGTGCAGTGATTGGTTATTTTATAGGTGCTAGGGGTGGGAGGCCGGTGATAGTATGGATGTTTGACGAAAAAAAGGTTAAAAAAATTGATAATTTATTTATGAAATATGGGGTTTTTGCAGTGGGTCTTGCAGCATTCAGTCCACTACCCTTTAAAGTATTTACAATATCTGCAGGGGTTGCAAGGATGAATATAATATCATTCATACTGATTTCCATACCGTGTAGGTTCCTTCAATTCTTATTATTCGCATTCTTTGGAGACTGGCTTGGAGGATTCATATAGATT
>JAUWTD010000018.1 GCA_030609775.1 Candidatus Altarchaeota archaeon | reverse complement strand
TGAGCGCCGGTTCCATCATGGAAGGGGGCACGTTTTCTCTTGGAGTTATCAACTATCAATTTTGGAGCGTTCGTCTTCGGTCCGCCCATCATCATAAATCTCATGTTGATACTAAAAAAGAAGAAAAGAAACATTGCAAACGCAATGAGGGCTGCTGTGACAAGGGCATCCAAGCCTACGAGAACATGTAGCGCGACTGCAGATATCACAATAATAAAAGGCAGAAGTAGCTTGCTGTTATTTGTCTTCGGCACCTCGCCCATCTTCTCTTTTTCCTTTTTCACAATCTTTGATCCGCGGCCCGCTGGCACAATGCCTATCCGTGGATTGTTTTCGTCATCTGGATTAGGATATGCAAGAACATCCACCAGACTCTCATAGGATACAAGCTCAGTCATCGCTACTGCAAGCATGCTTTTACCAATACCCGGATCACCGATCATGAGAATGTTTCGCCTATGTTTTGCTGCCTTCCGTACCAGGTCAACAGCCTTATCCTGCCCAATAACCTGATCTATCATTGAATCGGGGATCTTGATCTGGTCGGTTGTCTTAAATTCCTCCCAGGATTCTTTCTCCATGATATTGATCTTTTCTTTTTCCTCTGCCTTTTTCGGTTTTCCTTTAGAAGCCTTTAATTTTCCTTTAGAAACCTTTAATGTATCTATTTGTTGTTTCATTATTCTTTTAGTCAACGATAGAAAACATAAACCTGATGCTCAAGATAGCTAAAAGAGTATAGGAAATTGGGGCTTAAATATCATTCAGTCTACCATTTTATCTCTACTGTATCTGTCCTGAACCTCTGTTTTACATAGGTTTGGGATATGTCTGAGCGTATCCCTGAATTATGCATTAATAAACCAAGTAATGCGATCATAACCCCGTTGTCACTGCAATATCCTCTGGGAACGTCAAATAAGGCATCATGGTCTTCTGCCATCACACCAAGCATCTCCTGTAGTCGCATATTGTTCCCTACGCCCCCGGTAAGGAGTACCTCTTTTGCCGCCAGGTGGGCAAGAGCCCGCTCAGTCACCTCAGTAAGCATCGCAAACGCCGTCTCCTGCAGTGAGAAACACACATCCTCTATCGGATTATCTTTAGTCTTCTGGAGCGCGCTGGTAAGCAACCCTGAAAATGATAGATCTGTGCCCTTGACCACGTAAGGTAGTTCTATGTATCTTGCTCCTTTTCTTGCAAGCTTTTCTATCTTGGGTCCGGCAGGATGCTTTAAATCGGTTTCTCTGCCAAACTTGTCTAACATATTCCCTACCCCGATATCTAATGTCTCCCCGAATATCCGGTAGTATCCCTCCTTCAGCTTAAGTATTTGTGTATTTCCGCCTGAAACATATAAAGTAAGCGGGTCTTTTAGGCCGCATAATATCTTCCCAACCTCTATGTGGGCGATGCAGTGGTTTACTCCAAGTATCGGGATCCCATAATGCAAGGATAAGGCTCTTGCAGCTGTGGCAATAGTCCTTAGGCAGGGCCCCATCCCAGGTCCCTGGGAAAATGAAACAAGACCAACTTCACCCATACATACGTCTGCCTTAGTTAAGGCTGCATCTAGCACCTTCTTTATGTTTTCAGACATGAACTGGGACGCCTCCCTGGGATGTATGCCTCTGACAGGCTCATATATTTCCCGTATGTCCGCAAGCACCTCATACCTTGAGTCTACTACGCCGATTCCTAATGTATGGGCTGTACCCTCGATCCCTAATGTTATCACTGTGACTTAAATTATCTTAAAAGAATATAAATGAAATGGGTGTAGGCACATTATCAGGCGTAGGCATATTGTCTGGAACAAAGGTCCTTGTAGGGGATAACACCCTAAAATCGTTTCTGCGTGAAAAGGGATTTGGAACCCAGAGAGATGGACATCAGGAGTTGTCGTTGATTGAATCCTTGTTCCTTGTTGAGTCTGAGAAGATGAAGGTTGCTGAAGGGAAAAATATTCGCTCTTTTGAAGAACTTATAAATATTGGAAACAACACCGAAGAAAATTTTTATTCTAAATATCTTGTCTACAGTGACTTGAGGGCGCGCGGTCTTTTAGTGAGAACCGGGCTAAAATTTGGTTCTGATTTCAGGGTTTATGATAGAGGAAATACTGTAAAAACCGGCCACTCCAAGCAGCTAATAACAGTTATCCCCGAGGAGTACACGTGTTCTTTCCCTGAGCTTGCGCGCGCGGTAAGGTTGTCGCAGAACGTAAACAAGGCAATGATTTATGCTATCGTCGATGAGGAAGGGGACATAACCTACTATGAAATCGGACGGGTTAGACTTTAGTGTCTGGCTTTTAATTTACTGTAATCAGATATATTATTTATGGGGCTGTGGGGTAATCTGGCATCCTAGCAGGCTCCAGTAAACCGTTTTTTCTTTTATAGAAGAAAAAATTTATGTACTGGAGCGCTGATCCCAAATAGCGGAGATGATGATTGTGAGCTGGTACGAACCATTTTAATGGTTTGGAGTTACCTGCCGATGGGGGTTCAAATCCCTCCGGCCCCAAGTTTCATTCAAAGATGCAATGCGAAATCTGCGGAAAACATATATTGGACGGTAAGCGCGTAAAGATTGAGGGATCAATTGTTGTAACATGCAATAATTGCGCAAAATGCGGAGAACTGGTTAGCACCATTAATCCATATTCCCCTAAAAGAAAAGATCCGGTTGTGGTTGTGAAACACGAGAAGAAAAAGAGTGTTGATTTTGGGGTTGGTAGCGAAGAGCTCGTTGAGGGCTTCAAGGACATAATAAGAAAAAAGAGAGAAAAAAAGAAATTAAAGCAAGAGGATCTTGCCAAACTCATCAATGAGCCTGCATCCATGATACATAGGATCGAGATAGGTAAAATGGATCCGAGTCTGGATGTTGCAAGAAAACTCCAACGTATCCTGGATGTGAAGTTGTTGCATAAATCCAGTTCAGAAGATATCCAAAAGTTTAATGGAAAAGGTTCTGAGGAGATAACATTAGGTGACTTAGTGGTCATCAAGAAAAAAAAGAAACAGGAATAAAAATGAGTTTATTTGTTTTGTTGTTGATTTTCATCCTCGGAACCCTGCTGCTTGCAAAAACCAAGCATGAGAGGCATTCTATCATTTTTATGATCAGGACCAGGCATTTCCTTAACATGATTGATAGCCTCGCAAATATTATGCCGGGTTTATGGAAATTTATTGCAGACCTTGCAATAGTCCTCTCATTTAGTGGCATAGGGGCTGCGTATCTTTCAAAACACCGTAAAGGAAGCAAAAACCTTGATGTTATAATGTTTATTTTAGGCGTTCCTGCAATATTGATCTGGGCGGAGGGTCTGCCTATGATGGCTCTTTTGGTTGCATGCATGGTTGCCGGGATAATAATTTTGCATAAGTTGGAAAACACCCTCCTTGATTTTGTATCGGCTACGGCCTTGATATCGTCTATTTTTATAAGTGTGCTTCCATGGTACATGGCAATCCTTGCAGGTTCCTTTGGTATTCTTGCATTGGTTGCAGGCTCGCTTGTCGAGCACGCATTTGATATTGCATCAGGTGAGTCAAATATGCCAGGGGTTTCTCCCATCATTCCCTGGATTGAGTCAGGTCAGTGGGGTTTCATTATCCCCGGCCTTGGAATCTTTGTCCCGTTAGGATACGGCATCATTTCCTTAATCCTCCTGTTAGGGGTTCACGAGTTCGGTCATGGCATACTTGCAAGAGTGCATAAACTGGAATTGAAATCCACGGGATTATTGACTCTGGGAATTATCCCGATTGGGGCGTTTGTTGAACCTGACGAAGAGAAATTCAATAAATGTGAAAGCATTGCAAAGATGAGGGTTCTTTCAATGGGTTCTTTTGCTAATCTCATACTCGCCATATTAGCCATTATTCTTTTTATTTCACTTATCCTGCCCTCAAACGGATGGGTTGTCGTGGAATCTAATATAACCGGAATCGAGAAGGGTTTGATGGTGTTAGCAATCGATGACATAAACCTGTCCTCTTCAAACCATGTTGCGGCAATGATGGATGAGAATCTTTTCACAAGTAAATCATATAGCCTAAAAAAGGAAGTATTTGAAAATAAGAGTATAATAAACATAACAACAGACGTTGGTGTGTTTGCCCTTACGCCTGATGAGTTGCCAGGCATCCGGATGAAGTATGCTCCAAAATACAGGTTCAACTATGAGTTTTTGGGTTTTAATCTGGCTGCAGTCCTTGTGGGTGCGTCGTTTTGGATATTTTTCTTTAACTTCAACATTGCGTTAGTGAATCTTTTGCCGATTGTTCCGTTTGACGGAGGTAAGATGGTGTTAGAGATTATGTCTGTATTTAACGTAAGTGAGAAAATAATGAAGAACGTGGTTTATGGATTCCTCCTCATAGGGTTAGTGATCCTGGCAATTAACGCCTATCCTCTATTATACCTGTTCTTTGATTGGTTGTTTTAAACTAATTTCTTGCCCATATAAGGTCCATCTCTTTGATACCCAAGTCTTTGATAGTAGTCTCTTACTCCGACTCCGCTGGTCACAAGAATTTTATTCATACCTATATCCATGCTTATCTCCTCTGCCTTAGCCATAAGCTCTTTGCCGTAGCCGAGGTGCTGCCATTCAAACCGGGGTTTTTCCCCGACCGCAAGCATTGGACCATAGACATGGAGTTCCCGGATAAGAGAGGTCTGGGGGGTTATCTCGGACCGGAAGGGATTCTTTGGTATCCTGAGACGCAGGAAACCGATAAGTACATTATTGGATTCATCTTCGAAGGATAGGAAAAATTCTTTGCCGCCGCTTGCATTATATTCGGTCGTCAGCAATCTTATGTAGTCTTTCTCTGGCCGGATGCCTTTTTTAAGCATTTGACCCACCTCCCGGCACCTGATGCATTCACAGGATATGTTTTGTTTCTCCATTTCGCGGTAGACAAGCTGCCCCAGGTTAGAGGATTTTATCCCGGCCTCAATCAACGTCGAAGGTATGTCTCGCTGTATACGCATCGTCCTCACCCATTTGGGGAGCATCGCCTTTATCTTCACTATCAAATCCACTGCCTCTTCTGTATTCATCGGCGTAAACTCATCTCTCATCCATTGGTCATAGTAGCAGGTCCCCTTCAAAATAAGGCAAGGATATATCTTAATCATATCCGGACGGAATCTTTCATCGCCAAAAATCTTCTCGAATGCACGAAGATCTAATTCAGGGTTGTAGCCAAGTACTCCGGGCATCATATGATATCCTACCTTTAACCCAGAATCTTTAAGTTGGCTTGTGGCCTCAACTACATCAGCTACAGTGTGTCCTCTATCTATTTTTTCATAGATTTCATCGTCGGGGTTCTGGACGCCGATCTCTACCCGCGTTACACCGAAGCCCAGCATAAAATTTATCTGTTCTTTCTTAGCCCAATCAGGCCGCGGCTCAAAGGTTATGCCCACGCAACGTACCGCAGACTTCTCATTCAGGCTCTGGAGATCCTCGATATACCTGAATTCTTTCTCTGATTTTTTATATTCTTGAATGAATTCATCTTCTCCTTTTTCTTTTATACGCAAGTAGGTGTCTTCGAATTCATTCATCGCCCGCAGAGCCTCTTTCACAAACCATTCCTGGTAGTCCAGGCACTGGGCTGTCAGGGTTCCGCCCATAACTATAAGCTCGGCTTTTCCGGTGGGGTGTCCGATGTCTTTTAATTGGGTGAGTCGGAACGTAACCTGCAGATATGGATCAAATCCGTACCGGATGGCTCGGCGGGTCGCCGGCTCTTCTCCTGTATAACTCTGCGGAACCGATATGTCTGGTCCGCCCGGGCAGTACCGGCATTTTCCGTGCGGGCACTCTGAGGGTTGAGTCATCGCCGCAATTACTGCGACACCTGAGAGCGTGCGCATCGGCTTCTTTTGTAGCAGCCACAAAAGTTTTTCCCTTTCATCTGGGCGTGCATGCGCCAGTATCTCAGAATTCCGGATAAATTTTTTTCTATCTAACTCCACACACACACGCCTCTTCTCGGAGTCTAAATCTTTCCCATCCTGGATTTCCCCTGAAAGAATTTTCTCAATTATTTTCCGGTAAGGATTCATTCTATTCATATCAATATCATCTATAGGGCTTTGATGTTTTTTATTAATTGGTGGAGATTTGGACATATTTATCTCTTTTCAATTTCAGAAAGGGAAGAACGTGCATACGCAAGTTAGATAAAGTGGTTCTACTATTTTATCTTTGTTAAATAGGAACCTTTAAATTAACAAAAACTTAATTCATTTAGGGTGAAAGGAAAATGATAAGTCAGGTAAAGTGGGGTATAGCTTTAATTGTGTGTGGTTTGGTTTTAATTGCTGCGGTAGACAACACCGTAATCAGGTTAGTATATGGTGTTCCTTTGGTTGTGTTTGGAGGGGCTTTGATTTATTTTAAATCAAGAGAGAAGGTTATTGAAGAAATAAAATGATTGTGACAACAACAGAACAAATTGGATGCGAGGTAGATATTTTAGGTGTAGTGTATGGGAATACGGTGAGGGCAAAGCATTTAGGTAAGGATATTTTGGCGGCTTTGAAGAATATAGTTGGCGGGGAGTTACAGGAATACACTAGTATGTTAGCTGATGCTAGAGAGGAGTCGATGAACCGGATGATCAATAAGGCTAAGGATTTGGGTGCTGATGCAGTAGTTAATGTGCGATTCACAACCTCGCAGACGATGGCCGGGGCTGCGGAGCTTCTTGCTTATGGAACCGCGGTGAAATTTAAGGATAAATAAAAAATAGAGGGATATGTTTTGTTATTCCGGCGTATACATAGAAGAGGAATGGAGTTTTTATGGGGGAATTTTTTGAGAATATTAACATAAAGGGAGAAGATAGATCCTTTATTGTGTCAGGTATCCGGAAGGTTTTAGCCAGGGAGGGTTTTAAGGAGATTGATCCGGTTCAGTTGTCGGATAAACCTCTGGATTTGTCAGGGGATTCCCCTGAGGTTTTCAGGGTGTTGATTTCTCAGATGGAAAATAATTGGGTTACCCTTTATCATTCACAGATAGGTATTTCTCGTTTTCGAGTTAGGTTCGCAAAAGAATTAATGTCGCCTATAATCTATTTTAATCTGCATGATGGAGATGTGCTTTGTTATGATTATTATGTGGACGGTAAGTTAATTGATAGTTTTTGTTCCATACAGGATTATTTCAGTGTTAAGGAACACTGTAAAGAAGGTTATCCGGAGAAATTGTCTGCGATTTTATCCAACAAGGATTCGATTAATAAATTAGGTTCTATACTGCATTCAGAGGAGCCGGATGAAAAACATGATGGTTTGGGTATGCTTGAAAGATTTTCTAATCTAATCGGGGTTACACAGAGCATGAATTCTTATTATTACCTCGTTAATGGTGAAAGATTAGATGCATGTGATGCTTTTTTACATTTGGCATTCATCAAACAAAAGAAAAAAATTTTGGATTCCTCGCTGATCTCGTTTGTTTTAAAGGTTGTGTTGGTAATGCTTGCTATACTGGTCATAGTTGTGTGGGTAATGCTTGCTATACTGGTCATGGGATTATTTTTTAAGGTAATGTAAGATAAAGAGGGGAAAGAAACAATAAGAAACAGGGGGAGAGGATAAATTTTCCAGGTGGATGTGGGTGAGCCTCTTAGTTGGTGGAGTATTTATGGTTTATGGGGAGTATTTTAGACATATTAACCTATTTTGAAGGAACGCTCTCCTTTGCTCCGCCAAGTTATCATGCAGCCGATAAAATAATTCAGTGATAATCTTTGTGCATAGGTATGTTATAATCATTTAAATGTCTATTGTTATAAAAAAAAATGAGGTGAGATTATGGAAAATATAGAAGAAAAAACAGGTGTTCCTCTTTTAGGGGACAGGTTCCCGGAGATGAAAGTGCAGACTACTCATGGAAAAATAGAGCTTCCAGGATATTTTGCAGGTAAGTGGTTTGTTTTATTCAGTCATCCGGCTGATTTTACTCCGGTATGTACTACAGAGTTTGTGGCATTCCAAAAAAGGCAGGATAAGTTTAAGGCAATGGATTGTGAGTTGATTGGTCTCAGCGTTGATCAGGTGTTTGCACATATTAAATGGGAGGAATGGATAAAAGAGAATCTAGATGTTGAAATCAGGTTTCCAATAATTGCAGATACCGGCTCTGTCGCCGAAAAACTTGGATTAATTCATCCAGGGAAAGGGACTAATACGGTAAGGGCTGTGTTTGTAGTTGATGCCGACGCAAAAATAAGAATCATCCTTTATTATCCGCAGGAGTTGGGTAGGAATATGGATGAGATCTTAAGAGCAGTTGAAGCCATGCAGATATCAGACAAAAACAAGGTCGCTATGCCTGCTAACTGGCCTAAAAACGAGATAATCGGGGACCATGTTATTATTCCCCCTGCAACCGACGTAGACACTGCCAAAGAAAGAATAGATAAGGCAAAGGCAGGAGAATTCGAATGCTTTGACTGGTGGCTTTGCCATAAAAAACTATTATGAGTAAGGGGATGAAGGGTTAAACCACCCATATCTTAAAGAATTGGCAGGATTCGGTAAGTTAACGATAAATAGGATAGGTCTTCGGCTTTTAGAAAGATTATCGTTGATTTGCCGTTTCATCAATTTTTCAGAGCGGGGTTTCTTTACTTAATTTAGATGAAGAAACAGGAGTACATGATAATTATTGGACATAGAAGAGTGTTTCAATAATTCTGCAAGGTCAACAGCATCCCGAGCTTCCCACTCGTTTAAGCAGTACAACTCGGATCGATGGACAGCTTAACTTCTGCGTTCGGGATGAGAGCAGGTGTGTCATGTCCTCTGTGACCGTTGACCGAATAATATACTTGATTCAATGCTTAAAAATTAGCCTTCACAATTTTTAATGCACTCTTCTTGATAGTCTGCAGGCATCTGCATACACATCTGCAGGCACATATCATTTAAATCAACAGGTTCTGCCGGCAGATCAAAAACGCTATCACTTAGTTTTGTGGTTTTGAAGCTGGTTGCTATACTTTTATAGTATCCTTCCTGTCCGGATGCAATGTTTGTAGACTCCATTAGCAGAGGCACATTATATTTGGGGTGTAGGCAGTATCTTGTTGAAATGCCTTGTACATTCATCTTAAAACACTGTGCAGTTACGCCTGCAATAACCTCTGTGCCATCATGTAGAATGTTTTCGGAGTAATCCTCTATCTCAGATGCAGTATCCTCCAGATCAAACCCATAGTCTTGTTCTTGTGTTCCAGTACCAAGGCAACTCCATTCGCCATCGGTTTCTATGCATACATACGATCCTTCCGGGGTGTTGTAGATCCTATTTTCTCCCAGTGCCTCTCCAACGAATCCTTTCATATCTAAGCGGAATTTTTTATCACTCATATAGTGGGTTTGAGTCATTTTAACGGTGTCATCCACCCCAGATCCAGACATGGTTATATCATAAACAATGGTGTAGCTGGAGGGTTTGCCTAATCCCAGGATACTCTCCAACGATACCCCGCTAGAAGCAGGTGACGTAGTTGTAAGAGATTCTGCTGTTGTTTTCTGTGTTGTGGTTGGTTCATCAGATGATGTAGTTGTTTCATCGGATCCGCCTCCCATGCAACCGCACATAGAAACCATCGCGATAATAACAAATAGTGTCCATAATTTTTTGTTTTCTGTTTTCATTTTTAAGTATTAAGAAAAGATAGGTTATTAAACCCTTTAGAAGATATGATGAAAATCCCTGCATCTCATCCACGGTATAAGTCCTTGCTCTATAGGCACCGGGTAGTGGATGGATTCAGAAAGGGTTTTGTTGCGGATGCAGGTCTCATAGCCCACGGTAGAGGTGAAGCCTTCGATTATTTGATTGGGGAAAAAAGTGTTAAGGAAGCAATTATTGCTCAAAGAGCAGCTGTTGCTGCAATTCACCTATCCAAAAACCCCGTAATTTCTGTGAACGGGAACACTGCAGCCTTGGTCCCAGGAGAGGTTGTGTCTTTAGCTGAGGTGTGTAAGGCAGGAATTGAAGTGAATCTTTTCTATAGAACAGTTAAAAGAGAAAACCTAATAGCAGATATCTTGAAAAAACACGGCGCTTCTGAGGTTCTAGGAATTGGGGACCATATGAAAATGATTCAGGGTATTGAATCAGAGCGTGCAAGAGCTGATTTGAAGGGTATCTGGTCTGCTGACTTGGTTCTTGTGCCATTAGAGGATGGAGACAGAACAGAAGCGTTAAGGAAGATGGATAAATGTGTTATCTCAATTGACTTAAATCCCTTATCAAGAACCTCTCAGCATGCAACAATACCGATCGTTGATAATGTGGTGAGGGTGATTCCTAACATGATAGAATTTGCAAGAGAGATGAGTAATTGGGGTAAAGACAGGTTAGAGGAAACCGTCTATGGGTTTGATAAAGAAAATAATCTGGAGACCATGATTTCACTTATGCGTGAAGGTCTGTAGCATCTCTTCTTCTATGAAATGAAGTTTTCCCGGGACAACAAGGCTGTGGGGTGTTCTGCCAAAATCGTAGTCCATCAAATCTTTTGTCTTCCCATAAATTATTGTTGAATCACCACCAAGACGCGCTACCCCGACACATAGTGTGTCTTTTGTAAAGATTTTTTCTTTTTTACTCTCCTCTATCTGATGCATGATCTGTATTGCATCGTTTATGGTCATGTATCTATCTTCTTGTGCACGCACATCCAAAAGGAACAGTGTATGCATTCCAGATCTTAGATTATCTTTGAGGGCAGTATAAGGTGATGTGGGAAAATAGTTTTTCTGAGGGAAAGGTAGGGAGGTGGTCTTCCCGAATTTGTATATATGTAGACCGGTTTCTGCAATAGCTGAGTAGATAGAGGAGGAATGGATTATTTTCACTTCAATGCCTGATTCTTTTGCACGTAGTATCAAATCAGTGTGGGTGGTTGCAACCATTGGATCTCCAGGGATTAGGAGTGTTGTCTTCTTTGAGGGATTCTTGAGTATGTTTTCTTCGGGATGTTCTTCAAGATCTGATCTGTTTAGGGTTTGTATTTTTTTGCCTATAAGCCTCTCCAGATTTCTTATGTCTCCTGTGAATGCATTCGTATAGAATTCAGAGTACACGTAGTCGGCGTCTCTTAGAATCTCAAGCGCGCGAAGACTCATGTCTTTTTCGTCGTAGATTCCTAGACCTATGAGATAAAGCATTGTAGAAATATTTTAGAAATAATAAGAAAAAAAGAAAAAAAAAAGAAAAAAAAGGATTAAAGACCGTGCCGGTCTTTTTTCCAGGTTTTCACTATTTAGTCACTTAGGCGTGTACGTTTGCATACAACCAGTTAACTAATGCATCTCCTGCAGCAAGTGTTTCCTCGTACTCGTAACCTGCAACTATTAGCAAGTTACCGTCCTTCTTCACTACAAACTTGTCTGCCTGTGCATTTAGCTCATCTGCTGTAACAGTGCACATTCCGTTGACTGCTGGACCACCTACAATAACCAGGTTCTTGGTTGTGTCTGCTCCAATCTCGGAGACAACCATTCTTCCGATTATCTTGTTCACAGTAGATGTGGTGTAGGACTGATCTTCGTCTCCAGCTACATCAACTGAAAACTCCTTCACCTTAAAGGTACAGCATCCTGCAGTCACTTCAGTGCCTTCGTCTTCCTCTGTTATTGTGTCCTCGACGTATGTGGCTTCTTCACCAATACCCAGGAAGTAGGTTGCATCTACATCCTTCATCGGATGGCACACACTAACTGAGTCAATCTTGTTGTCTACGCCCCAGTCAATAGAGTATGTGGTTCCACTGAATGGTGTTATCAACTCAGTATCGAGGTCTTCATCTAGTTTCACTAGGTCACTGGCTTCGTTCGCTGCTACATTTTCTACAAAGTTCGCATACATGTTAACGCCGTTCTTGAACTTGTAGCTGCCACCGGATACCTCATTGTAGCCTCTGTCAGAGAAGTCTACTACAACAAACTCACTTTCTTCATCGCGGCTCTCAAAGACAACAAGCAAATCGTCGTCGTTTACAAAGGCTTGCGTGCCGTTCTGTGAGTCAAAGTTCCAGTCACAAGTCCAGTCCCGCGTCGTAGAGTTCAGATCGCCTGTAAAGTTGCACTCTCTCATCACATGCATATTCAAGGTGTTATCCATGTCAAAGTCGTTGAGGGTGCCTACCATACCTGGACTTATTGTCAAAAGGGTATCATTTGCATTCTCTGCATATATTATGGAGTTTGTACTCTCATCAAAGTATAACACCAAACCTACAGCATTGTCCATTGCCCAGAATACGTCCTCTGGATCAAGGTCCACTTCGTCGTCATTGTTGTACTCTGTGTTGACGTCCACATCATCCATAGCATCCAATAAAGCAATCGTTCGGATAGTTATGTCTGGAAGCGAACTACAGTTACCTTGTATAGTACCTACAGCTCCGGGTACAACTCCTCCAAACCATGCATCATCTGGATCACAGAATCTGTTTACTGTTATCTTTGTCTTGGATCCGGTGATAAGTGGCTTCCTTGTTACATCCACTTTATCCTGTGCATCTGTTGTGCCTGCATCCTTGGCGTATTTCTCAAACTCCCATGGATCTCCCTTAAGGATGAATGAATCCCCCTTGGTGAATGGACCCTCGTCGAGTCTCACTTCATCGTATCTGTTGCCGTCGTTTCCAGTGAAACTAACCAACATCTGGTAGGGTTCATAGCCTCTCTCTAGGAGTATGCCGTCTTCGCCGCCGGAACATGTTGATTCTCTGTAGCTGTTTGTCATGTATCCTTTGAATGTCAGCATAAACTGGCTTGGGAAGTTCAAGGATTCGTCTGTCTCCAGCGCGTTGACGCCTTCTATATCATCCTTCAAAACAACCTCTATCTTCTCTAGGACATCTTTGTCTAAATCATTGTATTCACTGATGTCACAGTCACCACTTGGACTAGCGCTGCAGTTGCTCTTGTAGTCTGCCCAATATACCTTCCATCCATCGTATTCGACGCCGCCGAGTTCAAGGTCTTCTCCGTCTTCTAAAACGACCTGGCTTGATGTATCATATACAATGATGGATGCGGTTTCAACTGCTCCAGCTGCCTCAGCATATACTCCGGAAACCTCTAGGTCATCTACGATGCCGTTTGCCATCTTGGATATCTGCACCTGTACGATGGTTCCATCGGGCTTCTCAACATCTAGTAGTATTCCTGCAACCTCATATTCTCCTGAATATATCAGGTGGTCTATCTTAAACTTGTATTCGTTGAACTCTGAGGTGTATCCTTCACTTGTTATGTCATCTAGGACCTTACCTTCTGCAAGGTATAGTTTGTCGCTCTCGATATCTTTTACATAGTACTCTTTGCCCATGAAGATAATCTTTCCTCTGTACTCGAAGTCCGCAAACTTGCTGCCAGAAGTTCCGATATCCATGTCCTCAAGTGGGATGTATCCAGTCTCTACTACGTACTTGATTGCATCCTTCTCGATTGCCATTTTCAGAGCTTCGCTGTCGTCGTCTCCGAGACCTTCCTCATAGTACCGTATCTTGCTCTGGTTTATAAGGATTTGTTCTTTCATTTCGTGGGTTGGGTTCTTCAATCCCTCAACACACAGGGTCTTACAGAATAGACAGTGTATGTTGTTGTATGTTCCCTCTAATAGGATGCCTGCATCCGTCCTTGTCTGCTGCTCGCATGCAAGGGCATACTGGGTGAAGTCTCCTCTCTCATAGGTCTTCCAGTCGCTTCCTGGAGGAGCGAAATGAAATCCTTCATCCTTATCAAAGAATTTTGTCTTGTTTATTACACTGTTTCCTTCGTCCTGCGGGTTCGTATCTTGTACATAGTCACCGGTTGCTCCGATGGCTGCTGTCTCAATTATTACCTGACCCTGCGGGGCATATTCTGGTACAAATGTCTCTGTCTTGCTCATATAAGCAAGGTTACCTATTGTAGCTGCAATGTTGCCTGCTGCAACAGCGTCTGTTGCCATACCCTTCTCACCAACTACGATCTGCGCGATCGGGTTCATGTTGGCATCATAGAAGAAGCCTTTCTCAACACCAGTCATGTCTGCTCCTGCGCAGACTGGTGCTGCTAACGCTGCTCCGAGCATTGCTGTGCTGGCCACAAAGGTACCAATTTTTTTCACGTCAATACTTTTCATTTTTTATCAATTTTTTTTTACTTCAGGATTCATGTTTTTTTGTCCTGTAAGTATTCAATAGATTAAGTGATGCTGATATATATATCCGCCCTCGAACAGAAAACCGATAAATTGAACTATAATAGCCTATCCGGCTGAAAAAGTTCATATAGGGTTTATTTCATACAAAAAAGTTCAAAAACAGGTTTATTTTGTAAAAATCCACTCTTGTAGCTTTATCCAGTTTGTTCTACCATCTCGCCTTCTTTCTATGATGTTGCGATTCTCTAAACGCTTCATTAGATTAGAAAGTGTTGCTTTGGGTATGCCTGTTGTTTTATAGATGTATGCTTGCGTTATTTCATCATCAGAACCCATTATAAGCTCCACCACCTTCTGCTCGTTTTCTTCAAGCATATTAAGAACAGAGGATTTTATCCTGGTTTTTTTAGAACAATCCATCAACGTGATGTCATCTATATGTGATACATCCATTCCCAGATCATGTGTTTCTTCTGGCCCGTTTATGACCTCCGCCGATCCATTAGCTGCATCCTTCCTCGCCTCACCCAGGTGATTGGACATATTTGCGTCATCCGCACTATCTTTTTTCCGGGTAAGTGCATAGATTACTGCTGCCAGAACGATAAACAGAATTATTATACCCTCAACATAAAATGAATTGTCTTCTCCACCGTTATTTGATTGATTTATCCTGTAATCGTATTCGAAGCTGAACTCAGTTGTTTGAGGATATAGCATCATAGAGGTTGTTAGGTTCTTAGGTGATCTCAGTAGGTCCTTTGGCTTTAAATCAATGACATCAGCCCCCCGCGGAAAATCTACTTTAACTATCGTGTGACCTGGAACAGATGAAGTTGAAAACCTAAACGTCCACAGGGGCCCATCCTTGCAGGTGAGATCAAAAGTACTGTAGCTTAACCTAATATTCTTTTCATCTGACGATTTCAGATAGAAGGTCAATAACCGCATGTCATCTACAGGGGTTGAATCATACTCCAGTATGTTCCCTCTTGAATCCTGGATCAATACATCCTGTAAATCATTTGGTGTAAATATCCTTATTATTGTATTATTGACCTCTAGTCCTTCCTCAATATCTGCGAAACCGTTTTCATGGATATTGATGTTTATGTAGTTGAGCTGGTAGCTGGATTCAGACAGTATATTCTCTGCCTGAACTGATACAGGGTGGCTGAGAATTACAACAATGAGCAAAGAGATAAGCCGTAAAGTAATCCTACCCCGAAGAGAGCATCTTCCCATACAGTTCTTTTCTTTCATCATCCTTCAGTAGAGACATTATCTTTGATGAGTAGGCTTGTGTGAGCTCAGATACGTCGGCAAGAAGAGACTGCATCTCATCCATCGTTAATGTGACCTCGTTTGGCTCAATAAGTTCTATTGCCGATGGACCATACCTCATCACCACGGAAACAAACCATCTGAATTCCATGACAAGTAGCTTTATTTCGACGACACCAGAAAAAAAGTCCAGCTCCTCATCCTTCCGGATGTCATATAATTTTGCATAGATTAACTTTACAGATTTCTCATTTGACAGCCCATCAAAAACAACCCTTTTTAATGCAGTTTCTGCTGCATCTTTATCATTGCTCTGTACCTCAATAAATAAGCGGGATAGGAGCGCACCATCCTTTAAGTATTTATCCACATCAAGCCCTTCATTGAATCTCTTTTCTAGTATTGGCGAATCTGGCATTTTACCTTGCAAAACTTATTTTATTGTTTTTCTTATATTAGAATATATATCTCCCTGAAAAGATATAAACACAATAGGAACCTACTATGAATCTGTTATCTGATATCAGGTTAAGATGGTATGACGACGACAGTCTGCTATCAAACGAGCCAAGGGCATTAATAGAGCTATTCCTGGATTCCTTAGGGGTGTCAAGGGATGTTGCCGCAGACATCTTTGAGGTTCTGCTGACAGCGAAATCTGAGGGTGTTGGATTAACCACCTCACAGATAAAACAGAGGATCATAGAGTTAAGAGAGAAAAGAGGGTCAGATACAGAAAGTGGATTATGTAAAAGGAACATACAGATTTGGATGGGGTTCTTCAGGGAGTTAGAGCTTGTTGAAAGAATCGGGTCAAGATATTTTTTTTCAGGAAACAAAAAACCAAGCACCCTTTTCATGGAACGTACAAAACCCAATATCATAGATAAGAGTACAGACTACATTCATAGGCTGCTTCAGGAAATAGAAAAAGGTTACTCCGTTAAGTAAAGATGAATTGTGCACGCTGCAACAAGATAGCTGTAATCGATGTAGGGTATACAAAAGAATCCCTCTGCAAGAACTGTTTTCTTGGGTTGTTTGAAGACCGGGTGAAAAAAAACATAAGGGTTAATCAGCTTCTTCACCCGAAAGATAAGACAGTTGTCGCAGTATCAGGTGGAAAAGATTCAGCTGTTGCATTATACATTCTACATAAGCTGCACAAGAAGGCACCTAAATCTGAATTAGTTGCTTTAACTATTGACCAAGGCATAAAGGAGTATGGAAACCAGACCCTGTCTGCCGCAAAAAAGCTCTGCAATCACCTGGAAGTAGAGCACCATATATTCAGCTTCAAAAAAGAATTCGGTGTGTCCTTGGACGAACTTGTAGAAAAGACAAAAAAACTTAAGAAGCCCGCCCCCGTCTGCAGTTACTGTGGTGTCTTAAGAAGAAGGCTTCTGAATGATAAGGCCAGGGAACTTGGGGCTACAAAGATTGCTATAGGACATAATATGGATGATGAGATACAAGTCAGTCTTATGAACTACATCCGAGGAGATATAAGCAGGATTGCCAGAATGGGCCCCGTTGTGGGCATAGTAAAGGACACAGGTTTTGTATCCCGGATTAAACCGCTACGCAGGTGCCCTGAAGACGAAGTGTTATTGTATGCTAAGCTTAAGGATATCGTATTTGAGCAGGGAAGGTGTCCTTACTCAGGTAATGCATTCAGGAAAACAATCAGGGAAGCGATTGATTTAATAGATAGAAAACACCCAGGGAGTAGGTTCCAGATCCTGAATTCCACAGACCAGCTTATCCCAATGATCCGTAGCAGCCTCGAGGTTGATACATTAAAGAAATGTGTTGTCTGCGGCGAAATAACCTCAGGAGAACTATGCAGACTATGTCAGATAAAAAAAGAACTAGGATTAAAGTAGGTAGAGAATGCATTAATACATTGGAGGATACATGCCTCCTCCAAACCCAGACATCAATCCAGCAAACAAAACAGAGAATATTAACATAAATACAACTAGAACAACCATAAAAACAAAGCACATTAGTCCAATCATCAAGCCCACTATGGCCCCTGACCTGTAGATTGTTACCTGTTCTATATCAGCTAACACATCAAATGTGAATGCTAACACAAGGTAGAATAGAGGCATGAAAACAAGATAGGCTACACCCATCATCAAATACATCAAAGCCATAGAGCCAATAGCGCCGATAATGCCGCTAAACAATATTGATGGAACGAAGATGCCTAAGATCAGGACTGCGTACATCAAAAACATAATGATCATATAAGAGCCCCCGATCGACCCTAAAAACCCACATTCTTCACTTATGCTCCCTTTTCCTTTCAATATTAGGGAAGCAATCCGGAGGAATGCAATCGAAACCAGCAAAATAATTATCATCAATAGAGGAAATCCAATCACCAGCAGCATAAACAAGATCACTATGCTCATGCCAACACCTGCTGCATTAGATGCGAATGATCCGCCTAAAGCAAACATAGATATGATGCTAAGAATCGCAAAAATTATGAAAAGCAGAAGACCTATCAAGAAACTGCAGAATCCAATGGATATTACGCCGTCAATCCATCGGGGTTTTTCTTTTTTTAAAGCCGCCGCGGTTTCTTCGGGTCTCAAGAATATTCCAAACCAGAGTCTCGGCCATTTAAGTAAATCCACCATTGTGAGTACATATTTGTCTTGATTATATAAATAGGTTTTAGTCAACCTCTGTTTTAATGCCTTCAGCGGTTTTTTCTCCGACAAGGGATTTCAGTTTTTTTATGTCGGCCTTCCTTAGATCATTAACCGATTTTAAGCCGGCATCAAATAGTTTTCTTGCTCTCACCCTGCCTATGCCTTTTATAGCAACAAGGGATATTAGCTCCTCTTTTATCCCGTGTTTTATCCTTGTTTCAAGCCGCTTCAGCTCCTTTAAAGAACTACCAAAACCCCTTAGCCTCGAAACCTCTGTTGCAGAATAAACAAGCCACTCCATTATCTTCAATTTCTGATGCAAAATACCGGGAGGTATATTATATGATTCCATTAGCTCATCCTCCACCACTTCATTAACCCATAACTCAATGAGCCTTGCTGTCTTAAATCTCTCAAGGAACATAGCATCCAAGTCAAAGCCACCCAAGTCCCTCAGCAATCTATCAGAGAGGGTGTAGGCTTCCTCCCACAGCCTCTGCTCATCCGGTCTCTTCACATATAGTAGCGGCATCTCAACGCTGTCACACAGCATCTCAAGTAGACCAAGTATAGGGAATCTTTTTTCTTTCTCGGCTCTCTTAAGTATTCTCAGGTAATTGTGGGCGGTCTGTGGATCTATGTATAGTTCAGAAACCCGCCGACCAAGGGGTGTTGGAATAAGAAACCCAGACTTCTGCTCCAGAAAACCCCAATCACAAAGTTCACCGATTATTCGCTTTATCCTGCTGTCGAATCCCTCTAAGCCGTACTGGTAACCAAAAAACGTCAACCTGAAAAACTCCATTAAGGCATTCTCTGTTCTAGTGAACCCTGAGGCAATGGATGCCAGCATATGGAACCGGAGTACTGGCTCTACACCAAATCTTGAATAAATATCCTCTACTTCTCCGTTAACATACCGCTCAAAAAAGAAGTCTTTTTCAGAATCTGTTTTCGCGATAAGAACCGCCTCCCCGAATCTATCATATTTTGGTCTGCCGGCGCGGCCGATTTGCTGCCGGTATTCGAGAACAGGTATTTGAATAAGCCCCCCATCACTGTATCGCATCACATCTCTTATGATAACGGTTCGTGAGGGTAGATTTACCCCTGCCGCAAGTGTAGGGGTTGCGGCAATAACCTTAATGATCCCTTCCCTGAACTTATCCTCCACTATAACCCTCTGCTGGTGAGTTACTCCTGCATGATGAAATGCCGTCCCGGAGCTTACACATTTACCCAGTCTCCTGCACTGTTTTGTCGGAGTAGATAATATAGAAAGAATCTCTTTTCCATGATTTTTTATCCGTTCTTCTTCTCGGCAGATAAGATCAAGATCTGCACCAAGTTTTTCTGCTACAGATTCTGCACTCCGCCTTGAGTTCACAAAAATAAGAACCTGCCCCCCTTCGGAAACAGATCTCTGCACAATCTCCTTTAGTTTAATGTATTTGTCTGCTGCGACCTCGATGTTTTCAACAAGCTCCACAGGACGCCAACTAGAGAGGATAAGTTTAGCATTCAGCCAGTCTGCAAGCTCACCTGCGTTACCTATTGTAGCAGACAATGCAATAACCCTAACATCGCCAAAAAGCATCTGGAACTTTGAGATAAGTATCTCATATACGGGTCCCCGGTCTGATGCAATCAAGTGCACCTCATCCACGACGAGGACACCTATCCCCTGAAACCATTCAGATCGGGATCTTAGCAGTGAATCGCATTTCTCTGCGGTTGTCACAAGAATATCAAAGTCAGGTTTCCGGGAGGATCTGCCAGAATCCAATTCACCCATCTCAAGGCGTATTTTATACCCTAATTTTTCATATTTTCTGAATTCAGTGAATTTTTCGTATGCAAGAGCCCTTAGGGGAACAACATACACTATTTTTTTCCCTTCGTCAAGTGCCTTCGCCATCAATATCTCTGAGGTGAAGGTCTTCCCTGACGCCGTTGGAGTGCATAAGACGACGTTTGTGTTATCTTCCATAACCCCGCTCTTCACCAGCTGCTCCTGGGGTGGGTAAAGCTCCTTTATCCCTGTTGACTTAAACAGTGCAATAAACCGGGGTGGCAGGGACACTTCTTCTATAAGCATTTTATTGCTTCAGTTGTTTTTTCACGTAGCCTACGAGACCGCCGGAATCAATTAGATTCAACAAGAAATCAGGCAAGGAATGGAAGGTATACTCTTCTTTGGTCTCTAGGTTTTTGATTATTCCTTTTTCGAAGTCTATTGCCAGCTCGTCTCCGTCATCGGCAGAAACGCTGCATTCTACAACAGGAAGCCCTATGTTCATTGAATTCCTATAAAAGATTCTTGCAAAAGATTTTGCAACAACACAAGATATTCCCGCACCCATCAAGGCCCGTGGCGCATGTTCTCTTGAAGAGCCGCAGCCGAAGTTTTCATCTGCAACAATTATGTCTCCATTCTTAACCTGGCCTGCAAACTCTGATCGAACATGTTCGAATGCATGTTTTCTAAGCTCCGCTGGATCCCCGGTGACAAGATACTGTGCCGGGATAATCTGGTCTGTGTCTACATTGCATCCAAACCTCCAAACCCTTCCCTTGATATTTTTCTGAGCAGCCATCTTGTTTATATTTTTTTTAAGTCATTTGGATCAGTAATCCTGCCAGTTATCGCCGAAGCAGCAACAACTGCAGGGTTTGCAAGATATACGTTTGAATCTTTGTGACCCATCCGCCCTATGAAATTTCGGTTAGTAGAGGAAATACAAATCTCTCCTTTGGCAAGTACGCCCATGTATCCGCCCAGGCATGCTCCGCAGGTGGGTCCGGAGACATATGCGTTAGCGTCCATGAATGTCTTTATCAGTCCTTCAGCCATCGCCTGCTCAAAAACGGTCTTGGTTGCAGGTACCACAATCATCCTGACCCCGTCCTTTATCTTCCTTCCCTTAAGGATCCTGGCAGAAATCCTCAGGTCCTCTATCCTGCCGTTTGTACATGATCCAAGATAGGCCTGATCTATCATTACGTCCCCTAACTCAGATGCGGGGGCAGTATTTTCCGGAAGAGAGGGTTTTGCAACCGTTGGAACTATTTCTCCTCCGCTATATTCAAATTCTTCTGAGTAGACTGCATCCGGATCAGAGCAGACTGCAGTATATTCTCCCCTGACTCGTCCCTTCAGGTAGTCAAATACCTTCCCGTCTGCGGGGATGATGCCGGCCTTGCCTCCTGCTTCGATTGCCATATTTGATATTGTTATCCGGTCAGATAAAGGTAGGGAAGTTATTGTTGAGCCATAGAATTCCATCGCCTTATACAAGGCGCCGGACACGCCTATGTCTCCTATGATGTGGAGTATTATGTCTTTTCCCATGACGTATTTGTTGAGTTCTCCTTCTATTGTGAATTTCTGTGTCTCAGGCACCTTGAACCAGAGTCGGCC
>JAUWTD010000063.1 GCA_030609775.1 Candidatus Altarchaeota archaeon | reverse complement strand
TCGATTCCCGGCAAGGGCTTTGTGGCTGAACCCGGTTTCAGGGGCGTGCTTGGAGAGGGGGCTATCATGAAGCTCCCTGTCTCAGTCTGCCACCATGTATCCATTATCTGGCATTTTTTGTTGCCAATCAGTTCATGGTACCATATCCAGGCTTCAGGGTTTATTGGTTCACCTACACTGCCAAGTAATCTTAGAGACTCAAGGTTATGTTTCTTAGGCCACTCGTCACCAAGCCTCATATGGGCTCTGATGGCTGTGGGTGCAGTATAGAGTGCGGTTATGCCGTGTTTTTCTACTATCTCCCACCACCGGTCTCCATGCGGGTATGCTGGAGCCCCTTCATACATGAATGAGGTTACGCCTGCAATCAATGGTCCATATACAATATATGAATGCCCTGTAACCCAGCCTATGTCTGCTGCACACCACCAGATATCATCATCCTTAAGATCAAAGACATGTGTAAGGGTACTACTGACTCCCACAGCATAGCCGCCTTGGACATGGACTATTCCCTTAGGTTTCCCTGTCGTACCGGAGGTATACAGGATATATAACATGTCCTCGGAATCCATTGCTTCGGTCTGTGCATGCGTTGATTCGCCTTTAATGAGTTCATCCCAGTAGATATCCCGGTTATCCTTCATCGGGACCGCATCTCCTATGCGTCTTACGACAACCATATTCTTAACGGAGGGAGCATCTTTTAATGCCTCATCTGCACTCACCTTGGACTGGATTATCTTTCCTTTACGATAGAATCCGTCACAGGTAATAACTAGTTTAGCCTCACAGTCATTAACCCGGTCACGTAAGGCTTTTGCACTGAACCCGGAGAAAACCACGGAATGGACCGCTCCGATCTTTGCACACGCCAGCATAGCTATAGGAAGCTCTAAAACCATAGGCATATAAAGCCCGACCCGGTCTCCTTTTCTGATTCCCAGGCTCTTTAACGCGTTTGCGAATTTGTTTACCTCAATGTAGAGGTCTCTGTAGGTTAGTTTCTTTACTTCACCTGTTTCACCCTCCCAGATATATGCAACCTTGTTTTTGCGTTCCGTCTTCATGTGCCGGTCCACGGCATTATGGGTTATGTTAATCTTCCCATCAACAAACCACTTAAAGAAGGGGGCATTACTATCATCCAAGACCTTGGTCCATGGCTTAAACCAATCCAGGTCCTTGGCTACCTCACCCCAGTACCATTCAATGTCCTGGGCTTTTGAGAGCAATTCATCATAATCTTTTATATCGTGTTCATCCATCCACTTCCGGATGTTGCTTTGTTCTACAAATTCTTCAGGTGGGTTAAAAACCCGCTCTTCCTTTAACAAAACTTCTAAATCTTTCTTTGCCATTTTTTTTCTCCAATACAGCTGTTTCTAATTAAATATAATAAAAAAAAAGAAAAAAAAAGAAAAGGGTAATTTAACCCTTTTATTCCGACGTATGTGCCTTAGCCAGGAACTTGTCGACATTGCCTCGGTCATCGGTTAATAGACTGACAACTATTCCTGCAATAAATGCTGCAGGTATACTGTACAATCCAGGGTTAACCAATATAGGCAGACCCATCAATGATGTCATACCAGCCAGTTTAGCTACCACATAAGCCACTGAAACAATCAATCCCACTATCATGGTTGCAAGAGCACCCTGCCGCGTGTAATCACGCCACCAGACACACATTGAAAGCACAGGGAAGAACGTGCTTGCAGCTATGCCAAAGGCCAATGTAACCAGATAGCTGACATTTTGTCCTCTTAATACAAGCGCAAGGATGATCGCAGCTATACCGATAACAACGGTTAAGGATTTAGCCACCATAAGTTCCTTTCTCTCGCTTGCATCAGGGTTAATCATCTTGTAGAGGTCGTGAGTCATACTAGTTGTAGCAGTGATTATCAAACCTGCTACAGTACTCAGGATCGCTGCAAACGCACCTGCGCATGCAATACCCATTAACCATTCTCCTCCAACTAATTCACCCATCATCGGAACAGCCATATTCTTTGCAACAGATGCCTCACCTGCAAGCAATAACCCTACAAGGTCAGGATATAACAGATACATTGCTGCAAATCCAACGAAGGTGGACATTATATAGAATGTTCCTACAGATGCAAGAACACCTAGTGTACTGGTTCTCGCATCCTTACCCCGTTTCACAGTATAGTATCTCATCAGGATGTGAGGAAGACCCGCAGTACCAAAGACAATACCCATCGCCAGACTGAATGTGTTAAGCCAGTCAGGTGCGAAAGTCCCGGGAGTAAGTCCCCGCTCCGTAGCATCCGGATTATTGTTTATGACAAAATCCACAACCTCCCTAGCAGACATATCCTCCAGGTTAGGTGTGTTCGGATTATCCTTCAGCAGGTTTGCTGCAAGCTGAGGCGGAATTATCCCGTCAGCAGTAGTTAATATAGCTACCGGGTTAAATCCATAAAACGATGACAGAGTCAACATCAGGATACAGAACATTGCACCCCATAATACCACGGCCTGAATCATCTGATTATATGTTGTAGCACGCATTCCACCGAGGGTAACATATACTATTATAAGTACACCTACTACAATCTCTGCAAACAGGTAATCCCAGTCTAGCAACAACTGAAGAAGAGCCCCTGCTCCAAGCATCTGCGGTACAAGATAAAATCCACATATTACTACTGTTCCAGCCATAGCCATGACTCGGAGTGTCTTACTCTCGAATCTTGTGGTTATGATCTCTGCAGCAGTATATTTACCTAAGTTTCTCAGCGGAACCGCTAAGAGAAACAATAAAACAATGTATCCTCCAAAATAGCCCAACGCATCCCATACCTTATCAATTCCAAGCATGCAGATTCCTCCGGCCACCCCAAGGAAACTTGCGGCACTAAGGTAATCCCCTGTAAGTGCCAAGGCATTTTCCATCCAGGAGATCTTCCTTCCTGCAACATAAAATTCTGCAGTTGTCCTAGTCCATCTCCGACTATAGATTGCTATTCCTATGCTGAGAGCGGTCATTAATACAACCAAGATCAGCGCTATCATACTTCCCATATTTTTTTACACCTCTATTTTATTAATTTATCAATAATTCTATGCTTCGTATTTACTCTCATATGCCTTGTTGAATGCTAGTCCAAGTGTCCAGGCTATCGGATACAGGAGGAATGCTCCTACTACTGCGACACTTAACCCTGCGAATACCTCAGTCATGGCAAAATCTTTATATAGGGAGTTCACTCCCGCAAGACCAAAGTAGGGTACAAGGAATAGTGCAAGATATTTAAGAGAGAACCTGAGCCTTCCTTTTATATCGGGTGCTTCCAAAACCTTTTCTACGGCTTTTTTTACCTCTGCCGGAAAGGACTTAGCTATTGACAGAATGTCATCAAGGTAGCGTATATCTTCCTCGTAGCCGTCGGTTGTTACTTTCGTAACCAGCACAGGGAACGTTGAGTGATTGACCATGCTCTCAGCCACACTGCCTAACGACAGCTTTTCCCATCCGCTCCTGCCAGAGTTTCCGAGAACGATCATAGCAGTCTCTTCGTGTTTTGCTACATCCAGGATGGCTCCGACAATTGGTCCGTCTACTATATTCCTTGTCTCTATTTTAACGCCTTTTTGTTTTGCGTATTCCTCTGCTACCTTCAATCCGTCAACATGTATCAAACGGTATTGTTCTTCTGCAAGTTCTTCTTCCCTCTTTTCCAGCTCCATCTGGGGTGTGTCTTCTTCAACAGCAACTGCAATAATACTTGTGTTCATAAGAACTGCAAGCTCCACTGCTTTCTTGGTTGCCATTAAAGCAGGCATCGACCCATCTGTTGCCAGAATTATTTTTTTGGGTTGGGTTTTTTTTATCTCTTTTTTAGGTTCTTTTGGTTCCATGTCGTCTTTATGTTCCATGTTTTACACCTCACCTCATATATTTAAAAAAATTATCATAATATTTAACAAATAATTCATTATTAATCATGATAATTAACTACGCAGGTTTTCTTTAAAAAAGAATGCTGAAAAAATACGGTAAATGTCGAATTTATAATTATTAATCATTATAAATAACATATATTAGCAATATCAAAAGACTCAAAAAAAAACCATCCTTCAACAAACTAACCTACCCACTACCCCAGGACTCATTTGTTATACAACAACAGGTATCATATCTTGAATCAACACAGAGTTCCTCACGGACCTTGATATTCCTCTCAATTCTCTTCGTGCACTCAAACCGATTAATTCGACATTTCCCACCGAGGAATCCATTTCCAACACAATAGAGTATACATTCAGCATCTATTGCAAATGTCGTCGCCGTAGAAGACGAAGAGGTAGAGGTGGACGAAGACGAAGAGGTGGACGAAGAAGTAGAGGTGGACGAAGATGTGGGGGTGGACGAAGACGAAGATGTAGAGGCGGGAATCTTTGTCGTGGATACGCTCTCCTCTGCTTTATCTTCTGACCCAGACTGGATACATCCACAAAACAATATAATGCAGACTATGATGCAAATGATTTTTGGATAAACCATATTATTTATCTATTTTTATTTAACAGATTTAAAATCAATTCAACGCACTGATGCAGGATAATGCCGGTTAAATGCATGGACTAAAACTGTTTTTAGGTCGCCTAAAGATAATGAATCATTTGCGTAAGCGCTAAATAAATGAATCTTTGTTTCATATGTTGAGTCCTGTCCAATATTTAGGTCATCGAAATATCCCGAGTCGTTGAGGCCTATCCAATAGAACCTGACCCCGGGCAAATACAGGTCAGCTAAAAATTGATTGAATCTGCTGGTTTTGTCTGTTAACTCCAACGGCACCCAGATGGTTTTCCCGTTATACACGTATTTTAATTCAGCAAACATATGCGCAGGATTACATGCAAAGAACTGCCCACCCGCTCTTCTCCCGGATACCACAAGCCGGATATTGTCTACAGGGACACCTGCATTAATTGCCATCGACGCATAGAGGATAGATAGATCATCACATTCTCCAGACCTATTCATAAGGGTTTCATCCGGAAGCTGCGGGAAAGGGCGCTTGGCGTCGTCATACTCAATATTTTCAGTAATCCAGTAAAAAATTAATTCAGCATTCCTAAGCCATTGCTCCTGCGTCAGGTTCCTACTACTTTTATTGCTTTGGTTTCCAAGAATCTTTTCATTAACCGAAACTACAGCAGGATTATCTGGCTGTATTGCTTTCATATGCCACCGGCTTATGGTTAGATTAAAATCAGCAACAGAACATTTATGCGTCTCCATAGAGTACTGTTCCTGCGGCCCATAGGTTGTTATCCAATAGATCTCAGATACAGTGATAATTGATACAACGGTTATTGAAAACACCAAAACAGATACAAAAACAGACAGAATACGGATGAATCCTCTCTTGTGCGGCATTTTTGAGTTATCGAATCTTTGCCGCCCTAAACGGGAACGTTCTTATCAGTTCCTGCATTTTTTCTTCATCAACAAAGACCTTATCACCAATAGTTATCTGTTTCTCCTCGGTTACTACCCCTACCTCAATAACAGGGCACTTATGTTTCGCAGATATTTCCACTATCTTACTTATCTCTGTTTCAGGAACAGCTAAGAGGTAAGTTCCCATATACCTACTTATCCTTGAATAAGGAATGCTTGTTATCCGGACACCGACCTTAGACTTAACAAGCACCTCACTAAGATTACCAAACCATCCGCCACGCGACGCATCCTTTGCAGCATGAATTACTACCCCGCTTTCAACCAAATCCATGAAGGTTTTAAACTTAACCTTCGCCCTATGAACCCTTTCACCTATCTCACCTTCTAATATTTCACCAAGCATAAAAACCAGGTCACCTGCTTTAGCCCCCGCATCAGGTATGGGCTTACCGATGAGCCTTCCGAATACGGTAAAAGATATGCAAGGAACTAGATTGTTTTCCATCTGGGTGTTGCCTCCGACTATCGGCACACCTAAACCATTACTCTGCTTCTTTAGATCCTCTGCAACAGATTTCGCCTCCTCAAAGCTGTCAACCTGCATAGCATTCAACGCAAACAAAGGCCTGCCGCCCATTATAACAATATCAGAACACGTATGAATCAAACCAGTTTTCCGTCCAGTCTTCAGAGGATAAGGTCCTTCCATATTTATAACCATATCATCCACAACCACTGAATCATCCCCTTGCCTGATTCCAAACAACAGATGATCAACCTTCTCATCCATATGCCAAAAAGTACGCCGTATATCATTAGTCTCCAGCATATGGCCGATAGAACGATTAATATCTTCTTCCATGTTAAGTTAAGATTAAGAAAACAAGAGAAATAAATCATTTTTCCAAGTTAAAGGCAGTCAGCTCGCCCATCACTCATCACATATCAGAGGTTGTTCATATCATCATACCGCCCATTATAGATAATTGATTAAAAGAATATAAGGCCGCTAAGGCCGCATGCATCCGACTTACCCACGTTTATATTTATAATATGATTAAATAACATGTTATTAGTCCTTATTGCGTTTGTATTCTTTGTTCTTTTCGCGATAACCTTTCTGGTGCTCGCCCCCTCCTTGGCTCTTTTTTTAGCTGCCCGGTTCCTGGGCTTCTGTGACCGCAGTTATTGGAAGGCAGTTAGTGTAATAGTCAGATACCTCATAGCAAATATTATTGTGGGTTTTTTGTTTGCATTTATTTGCCCAATTATTGGAGGATTCCTCGCCTTAGTGATCCCCGAACAGATTGTGATATTCTTAATCATATTATTGTATCTCCTTCTGCCGATGCTCGTCTTTATTTATATCATCATGCAAGAATACAATGTAGGCCTAAGAGAGGCATTCCTCACATGGCTGATAACCATAATATCAGGGATCCTGTTAATTGGCATCCTGTTTATCATATTGTCTCTTATAAATGTGATTAGTTACCTAGGTATTTAATTATAATCTCCCACACGCAACATGTTCAATAGAAAGTTAGGGAAAGAGAGTAAAGTAGGGGGAAGGTATGAAGAGATGAAGGGAAAACTTACCCAATTCATTGCCTCCAATAACTATGGTCTGATAGCGGGGGTATTTGCATCAATAGTTTATATTATAGGAAACGGAAGCATAATCTTTTCTCTGATGATCTTTACGGATATAATCTTTTCCTTAATCCATTTTACCTTGATCGGGAATGTCTTTAACATGATCCTGGTGCTATTATGGCATGCAGCAGAATTTGTTGTATTCTACATGCCTCTTTTGATTTTTTTGGTTTTAAAATATATTCTGCTTCTTCT
>JAUWTD010000025.1 GCA_030609775.1 Candidatus Altarchaeota archaeon | reverse complement strand
GACTACAACGAAGGCAGCAATTAGGGCAGGGGTCTTCTTCATGATATTAAACCTCTTCTTAAGAGATAACAAGGGAATAAAACAATAAAAAACGAAAACATACAGGTTTTAGGGGAGTATACTCTAAATGTTAAATTATATAGGGCGGGTATGTGAGGATAAAAAAAATGTTTATTGAGAAAATTAAACTGCTTAAAAATCTGAAGATTGACGAATCCAAGGGGGAGATGAGTATAGGGGGTGTCCGGTTTCTGATGATATCGCCTGAATTATTGTGTTCCCTGCAAAGGAATCTGTTAAAGATTGGTCCGGTGATGGAGAGAATGTTTTATGATGCAGGGAAGGATTGCGGAAAAGAATTTGCACGCAGTGTAAGTAAGGTATTCAAAATCAAAGACAAGGATGGGTTCGTGGATATGTGCGAAAAATTCGGAACTCTTTCCGGGTGGGGTAAGCTAACGATTGTAGAAAAAGACTATGATAACGACAGGTATAGGATTAATCTTAGTAACAGTTTTTTGTCCGGTGCTGGTGAAAAAGGAAAGAAGAATTGTTATTTTAATGCAGGAATGTTGGCAGGATCTGCAGAGATTATCCTAAAAAAAGAAATGGATGCAGTTGAAACTAAGTGCGCAAGCCAGGGACATAGTCACTGTGAATTCCTGATGAAACCCTCTAAAGAATTTGTTTAAGTACTATCGTATTCTTAATATTTTAACATATGAAGTATCTTAACTTCAGTAAGAGAGAAATTAAGGAGATTGGTATATCTGTTGTTGTTTTGTCTGTTGTATTTTCGAGTTTTACTATAGCTTCGGTTATGTATTCATTTATTGCGGTCGGCTTCGGCTTCGTATTCCATGAGTTGGCGCATAGATTCATGGCCCAAAGGTATGGTTTTCATGCAGAATACCGGATGTGGGTGAAGGGTTTATTGTTTGCATTGTTTTTAGCTGTTATGTCTGGAGGTAGTTTTGTCTTCGCAGCGCCAGGCGCGGTTGTCATAAGCGGAGCCATACCAAGAGACAAACATGGAAAGATAGCTCTTGCAGGGCCTGTGGTGAACGTAGTTTTGGTGTTGGTCTTCTCTATTATACTGTTTGTTGCAGGCATCTTCTCTATAATAGGTTTTGGCGCAGAGATAGTGTTCATGATATGTAGTTATGGTATCTTGGTTAACCTGTTTTTGGCGGCATTTAATATGCTTCCGTTTCCTCCGATGGATGGTGCATCGGTCTTTGCATGGAATAAATTCGTGTGGGCGATTACAGGGATTCCGTTGATTCTATTGATGTTTTCGTTGATGTTTCTGCTTTAATCAGTTTTTAGAGGTATATAAACGCATTAATCTAATATATTTTTTATGTTAGTTACTACAACAGATTTTGTCCCAGGATATGAGGTTGCAGAGATTATAGGGGTCGCGAAAGGGAGTACTATCCGGGCAAAACATATAGGAAAAGATATTATGGCTGGTTTAAGGCATCTTATTGGAGGGGAGTTGAAAGGTTACACTGAAATGCTCAATGAAGCAAGGGATGAGGCGATGGCGAGGATGGTTACCGAAGCTGAAAAATATGGTGCTGATGCTATATTGAATGTGCGCCTTGAAACCGCTGAAATAATGCAGGGAGCAGCTGAGGTTCTTTCTTATGGGACCGCGGTTAAGTTAACTAAATTATTGGGTTAACTCATTTTTTTATTTTAAAAAAAAAACATTCCACTGCCAAGCTAAGACCTAAGGTAGGGGATAATAGATGAAAAACAATAAGTTGGGGTGGAGCAGGGTCTTTAGAGGAGTTGGTAGGAACGTATTCTTGCTTGGATTGGTTAGCCTGTTCACTGACTTGAGCAGCCAGATGGTTTTTCCGTTGATTCCTTTATTTTTAGTTGATGTGTTAGGCGTTGGTGCCTATGCTGTAGGTATTGTAGAGGGGGCTGCAGAAACAACTGCCTCCTTACTGAAGGTTGTATCAGGTTATTGGTCTGATAAAATCAAAAAAAGAAAGCCTTTTATCTTTTTTGGTTATTCTCTGTCTGCCATAACCAAACCCTTATTTGCTTTCGCTACTGTATGGTATTTTGTTCTTTTTGTCCGTGTAATAGAAAGAATCGGTAAAGGCCTGCGAACTGCTCCAAGAGATGCGATCGTTGCTGAATCCTGCAACGAAAGCAACCGAGGTAAAGCCTATGGATTCCATAGGGCCATGGACGGTGTCGGCTCGGTTTTCGGCGGCATTCTTGCAGTCTTGCTTCTACCTGCTTTGGGGTACAGAAACATTTTTCTGTATGCGTTTATTCCTGGAGTAATTGCTGTGTTTGTTATCTTATTTATCAAAGAAAAGACCGTTGCCCTGAAAGGAGAGATAAAGGGAAAAACATCAATCCGATTGGGCTTTAAAGAGTTGTCTATGAATCTAAGATTGTTTATTATTGTTTCCTCGGTGTTTGCATTAGGTCATTTCGGATATGCTTTTCTTTTGTTGAAGGCAAGGATTGTAGGATTGAATGAGACTACTGCAATAGGTCTCTATGTTTTGTTTTATATTGTCTACACTGTCTGTGTGATACCTGCAGGTATTTTATCTGATAAAATCGGGAGGAAATCTGTTTTGGTTGCAGGTTATTTTGTTTTTGCGGTAACATCTCTTGGAGGAATATATGTTTCAGATATTTATGGTATGATATTATTTTTTGGAATCTATGGAGTATTCTATGCCTTGGTTGATGGCGTCCAACGGGCTTTTGTAGTGGATTTAGCCCCGGAACATTTGAAGGCAACTGCCTTAGGGGCATTTCACACAGCCATTGGATTGGTTGCGCTCCCAGGGGGTTTTATTGCAGGATTATTGTGGGATAAGGTGTGTCCACACGCAACATTTGTTTATGGTCTGGTATTATCAATAATCTCAATTTATTTGTTGTGTTTTCATATAAAAACAAAGTAGTTGAACAATGGAAAAAGGAATCTTAATTTCAATGTTTTTAGTATTAGTTGTCTTTTACTCTATGGATAAAAATTTTAGAGGAACAAAGAGCTTAAGGTAGATGAACTGGTTCGGTTGGGGTTGGATAGGATATAAAAATCGACGATTAGAAAAGAACGTAGGGTGGAATGTATATTGGAGGAGTCCAATAGGATATTTAGCATATCACTCAACTGCGTATCATCTGCTTTCTCGTAACTGCGTTTAAGGCTTACCAGAGAGCGTTGACGTCGCATCCAAAAACTCAAAGTAAGCACCTAAAACATGGCCACATGATCAATCTTCATTGGTCTTCGGTTTAAAAGGTTATATCTGATGTAAAGGATTTTTTTGAAGTTAGGGTTTTTCTATCATCCATTTCCAGACGGGTTTGACGTGTATTTTTTTGTTGTCTTTTATGAATTCGGTTTCTTCATGCATTGTTAATATTAGTCCCTCTTTTAGATTGTATCTTTTCAACGCCTCTATTAGGCCGTCTATTTCTCTTTCTTTGTTTTTCTCTAATGAGTAGGTTACCTGGATTGCGTTTATTATTTTGTTTCCTTTTCTTAGAATGAAGTCACATTCTTTTTTTTGTTTATGGAAGAATATTTCGTGGTTTTGTCTCTTTAACTCCAAAAATACAAGGTTTTCAAGCAGTCTTCCTGCATCTTCACTTACCTTAAATCCAATTACTTTTGCCATTCCCGTATCTATAAAATATACTTTTTTGTTGTAGTATGTTTGTTTCTTCAGTGAGAAATCGTATCGGGGTGCTAAAAAAATAAGGTAGCTGTTTTCAAGATATTCAAAATATTCTCTTATTGTTGTTGCACTTGTTAATCCAGTTAATTTTTTTATTGTGTTGAAGCTGATTTCTTTGCTTATGTTGCTTGCAGAAAAATATACTGTTTCTTTTATTGGTTTTTCAGAGGGGATATGGTGTCTTACAATTATGTCCCGGTATAAAATATTTTCATAAACGTTTTTGAGGTATTCTTCTTTTTTTGTTTGGAGGTATTCGGGGAAACCGCCTTCTGTGAGGTATTCGTTGAATAGTCTTTTAATCTTGCTTTTTTCTATTGAGGTTAATGAATCTATGTTTTTTAGTTTGTATTTTTTTAGGTTTAGGAATTCTTTAAATGAAAACGGAAACAGTTGGAGAGATATATTTCTTCCGGTTAGGTGTGTTCCAAGTTCTCTGCTGAGCATGGAGGCATTTGATCCGGTGACATAGATCTTCTTTTTTTCGTCGTGTAGTCGTCTTACAAATCTTTCCCAGCCTTTTATGTTTTGTATTTCATCGAAAAGGAAAATATCTTTTTCCTCGAATAACTCTATTAAAAGTTCGTAGAGTTTCTGGAAGTCGTCTACTGTGAAGTTGATGAAGCGTTCATCATCAAAGTTCACGTAATAGCAATCATCTGTATGTATTTGGTTTAGGAGGGTGCTTTTGCCACATCTTCTCACACCTGATATGATTATGATAAAAGGTGTTTTTTTGTATTCTTCTATCTTTTTTAAAAGAGTCCGGGGGATGGATTCTTCTTTTTTTCTCTTGTTTTGTAGTAAGAGTATGTCTTTTAGTGTTTCTTTTTCCATTATTATTTAATATATGTGTCTGCTGCTTTATAAATATTTGGTTTGTGAGACCAAATATTCCCTCAAAATATTGGTTTGTCAGACCAAAGTATGATGAACATCACATAGGGTATGATGCATTAGACCAATGAAAAACGAATGTCATCTTACCTACTCTCGGGCGTATGAATACGCTGAGGTCTTCCATTGGCCTTCGGTTGAGGGTATGGCTTGTGCAGTGTATGGGCGCTTGAATGCAGTTTTTTTTTCGTTGACCAATATCCGTGTTATGTTGTTTTCGGTGTGCCCAAAACTGTTGAGTTTCCGGTCAAAATTATGGAGTTGGATAGGATTTAAAAATCGACAATTAGAAAAGAATGTAGGATGGAATATATATTGGAGGAGTCCAATAGGATATTTAGGGAGGAATGTTGCAAGTAGGTTGATTTAGAGTTTGTTGTTAGTAGAAATAAGACAAAGAAGAAGAAAAAGGTGTAGATTATGGAAAAAACTGATGTGTTAGTAATCGGGGGGAGTGCTGCAGGTATTGTGGCCGCAGTAACAGGGAAATCTAATTATCCTGATAAGGATTTTTTGCTTGTTCGGATGGAAAAACAGGTGCTTGTCCCATGTGGGATTCCGTATATTTTTGAGTTGTTAGGGAGCTGTGATAAAAACATCATACCTGACGCGGTTTTATCTAATGCTGGCATAGGTCTTAAGGTTGATGAAGCTGTTTCTATAGACCCGGAAAATAAGGTCTGTAAAACAGCTGATGGCTCAGAGATTAGTTTTGAAAAGCTTGTTATAGCAACCGGCTCTGTCCCGGTTGTTCCTAAATGGCTTAAAGGAGCGGATCTGGATAATGTGTTTACAATACGTAAGGATAAAGAGTATCTTGACGAGGTTATGGCTAAACTTGAGAACTGCGAAAAGGTGGTAGTTGTTGGTGGAGGTTTCATAGGCATTGAAGTCTCAGATGAGTTAGGTAAACTGGGCAAGGATGTGACCATTGTGGAGATACTGCCTCATATATTAGGTCTCGCTTTTGATGAGGAGATAGCAGTTAAGGCCGAGGAACTTCTTGAATCGCGGGGCGTGAAGTTAAGGACCAGTGTTGGAGTCAAGGAAGTGTTAGGGGATAGTGAAGTCACGGGTGTTCTTTTAAATAATGGGGAGACACTAGAGGCTGATGCAGTTATTTTGTGTATGGGTTATCGTCCCTGCACCGAGTTTATCAGGGAATCAGGAATAGAGATTGATAAGAGAGGATGTGTACGGGTAGATGAGTATATGAGAACAGATGATGTAGACATATTCGCGGTAGGGGATTGCGCTGAGAAAAAAGATTTTTTCACACGGAAAATCAGTTGTGTTATGCTTGCTTCTGTCGCCTGTACTGAGGCGAGGATTGCAGGTATGAACCTTTATGGGCTTTCTTCGGTGAAAACATTTAATGGAACCATTGCTATTTTTTCAACCGCCATAGGGGAAACAGGTTTTGGTGCAGCAGGATTAACTGAAACCGTAGCCCGAAAGGAAGGGATTAATGTAGTTACAGGTACCTTTGAAGGGATTGACAAACATCCTGGAACGCTGCCGGATACACATAAACAGAATGTTAAATTAATTGTTGCCAAGACGTCGGGCAGGATTCTTGGCGGTGAGGTTGTAGGCGGGCTAAGTATAGGGGAACTAACAAATATTATAGGGTTCATCATTCAAAACAGGATGACTGTGGATGCTGTTTTGACTGCCCAGATTGGAACCCATCCGTTGCTTACCGCTCCCCCGACTGCGTATCCGCTCATCAAAGCAGCCGAGGTTGCTGCAAAGAAGATTAGGTCAGGAAACTAATAAGATGAGTAAACTCGTAATTATTGGTGGAGGTGGTGCAGGTTTGACTGCTGCATTAACTGCAAAGAAGACAAACCGTAAGGTGGATGTTACAATTATAACAGAGAGGGAGCTCTCTTATTCCGCCTGTGCACTGCCTTTTGTGATCAGCGGCGAGATAGGGAAGCTTGAAGATATTTATGAGAGTATGGAATTGATTTGTAGTAAAAGCAACATAGGTTGTATCATAGATGCTGCTACCTCTGTGGACACAGGAAAAAAGATTGTAAAGACCGCAAAGAATGGATCATTCTCTTATGATTCGCTTATTATTGCAACCGGGGGTATGCCCGCTAAGCCTCCGGTGAAAGGCGTCAACTTAGAAAATATCTTTACGTTATGTTCTGTAGAGGATGCACGCAGTATAATGGAGAAGGTAGATAACTCAAAAAATGCTGTCGTGATAGGTGGAGGAGCTATCGGGATCGAGGCTGCTGTTGCATTAGTTGATTTAGGTTTGAGTGTTACACTTATTGAAGGCTTTGATCATGTGCTCTGCAGGTTTTTTGATCCGGAATATCTTGAGATTATTGAGGATCGATTAAAAGAGAAGAAGGTAGAGCTTGTTTTAGGGCATTTCGTCGAAGAAATCGTAGGTGAAAAGGAGGTTGTATCAGTCAAGGTTGCTGGTAAAGAGATACCTGCTGACTTGATTATAATGGCTACAGGTGTGAGGCCAAATAGCAAGATAGCAGAAGATGCAGGTATTGAAACATTGAAATGCGGAATCAAGACGGATTGGCTTATGCAGACCAGCATAAAGGATGTGTATGCTGCTGGAGACTGTGCATATTCCAAGTCTATGATAACAGGCAAGCTTATGTTAAGCCAGCTTGGAACCACTGCAGTAAGGCATGGAACTGTTGTTGGGATGAATGCTGTAGGGGAAACGGTTGCCTTTGAGGGTGTTTTGGGTTCTATGGCCCTTAAGATCTTTGATTTTGAAGTGGGCCGAACAGGGTTAACGGAAAGTGACGCAAAGGTTGAGGGAATAGATGTCGTCAGCGGACGGGTTAAGCACACAACTAAGGCAAAGTATTATCCAGGGCATAAGGAGATTGATATGAAGCTTATCTTCAACATTGTAGATAGGAGAATAATTGGTGGGCAGGTAATAGGAGGGGAAACAGTAGCTAAAGAAGTGGATCTCCTTGCTTTAGCTATTGCTCAGCAGGCTACAATAGAAGATCTTATAGGGCTCGGATACTCATATACTCCCCCGCTTGCACCGTCGCATAACATTGTGGTATTGGCTGCAGAGAATGCTCACAGGAAAATCATGCGGCTTGAAAAGATGAGGAAGAAAAAATGTTAAACACTGCTTAGAGTGGTGCTTCCTTCAGGTATGACAAGAACTTTTGAGTCTCTTCCTTTTAATTCGAATGCTTTTTGTAATGCCTCGTTTGGGTCTTTTGAGTGTTTGAAGAGGAAGGTTTTTTCTACTTCATCTTCTATCATCTCTGAAACAAGGAATAATGTTGCCTTATCCAGTGCCTTGTGGTTGTAGTATGCTTTATGTCCCCCGATACAGAACTCTTTTTCAAGTTCTCTTTGCATTTCTTCTTTAGTTTTGTACTTGCGCATCCATTCTAAATAGTTTCTGTGTCCTACCCCTTCTCCAGCCCCTTCCGGGCATTCAGCCACAAGTATGATTGCTCCGTTATCTTTCACGACATTTAATGCAAGATGCAGTGCCTTATATGCCTGATATAGGTCTATGTCATGAGGTGAGCCGTTTGCTGCCGTGACAACAATATCTGCCTTCTCAGGTACCTGGGCACTGTATATGCTCTTAACCAGGTCTGCTCCATTCCTCAAAACTGAATCGAAGTCTCCTGCGAACGCACCTACTATACCGGACTCGTCCTGCACTACATTGACTGTGAAGTCAACTTCAGCAAACCTTGCCCCTTCAGTCATGTTTTCATACATCGGGTTTCCGTTGAGGGCTCCTGGCTTCGAATTCGGGTGGAAAAAATTTCTTTTGTAGTTGTCTTGTATCGTAGAATAATTGCATATTCCAGGTAGTATGCTTTTTCTTCCTCCGCCGTAGCCTGCGAAGTAATGGATTTCAACGTCTCCTGTGAGTATCTTTAAGTCTGCTTCATAGAATGCTTTTTTTACATATACGCTAGTATCCTTCGAGGTTGTTCCGATATAAACAAAATCATCCCCCCAGCAGTCGTTGCTTATATATTTTATCCTTGATGCAATGTCTTCTCCTAGCAACTGTTTAGCCTCACCTGGTTTTGTCGTCCGGTGGCTTCCGGTTGCAAATATTATCAGGATGTTTTCATCTTTTATTCCGGCAGAATAAAGTTCTTCGAGCAGGGGAGGCAGGATCTCTGCTGTAGGGCAGGGTCTTGTGTGATCATCTACAACAATTGCAACCGTGTCTTTGTTTTTCTTTTTTGCGATAATGTCTTTAATATTTTCTGTTCCCGCAGGACTTCTGATGGCATCCTTTATCAGTTCCTCTGGGCTCTTATCTATCCTGACACCTTTTGGCTTAAGAACAGATAATAGGTTCTTGTCCGGGACATTAAGAGAGAAAAAATTTTCGCCATATGGAAGTGATATCTTCATTCTATTTTAATCATATAACTTTTTATGTTATCAATTGGTATATATAGTTAGTAAATAGTCTCCAGATTAAATGAATTAAAATGAAGATCAAAGAAGAAATCCAGCTCAGGGGGCATATCATTGATTCATTGATTCTTCCAAGAGTCCTTGATACGATTATGAATATGCAAGGAGACTTTGAAATCCTTGAGTTGGATGTTGGCAAGACGAAGGTTGATAAGAGTTTTTGTAGGATACTCGTCGAAGGTTCGCTTGAGCTCTTCGACGAGCTTGAGGGCTTGGGTGCGTTGCTCCCAAGGAAAGAAGTAAAGACTGCTGTGGCTCCGGGAGACCGGATTTTGCCTGACGGCTTTTATGGTACCACCCATCATCCAACTCATATCTTCCTTAAGGGTGACTGGAAACAGGTCAGAGATCTTGAGATGGATTGTGTTATAGTAATCGAAGAGGGTGAAGCAGTATGTAAGAGGCAGGGTCTCGTAAAAGAAGGCGACAGGTTAGTTGTTGGCTTTGAGGGTATAAAAGTTGAGGCACCTCAGAGATCAAGAGAGGCTCAGGATATTTTTGGTTTCATGTCCAGTGAGGTGTCACCTGAAAAACCTATCGCACCCTATATAAAGGGTCTTGCAGAAGAGATGCAAACGATCAGGGATAAAGAAGGTTTCATAATCTTTGTTGTTGGAACGGCCATGGCCCATACTGGAGCAGATGAGGCGTTGGCAGAATTTATCAAGGAAGGTTACGTGCAGGCATTATTTATTGGAAATGGTTTTGCTGTTATGGACATTGAGAAACAGTTATTTGGAACAACCCTTGGAATGGACAAAAAAACAGGTAAGGTTCTTAGGAGAGGATATAAAAGTCATCTTATAGCGATAAATGAGATATGGAAAGCAGGCAATATCAAGAAGGCCGTTGACAGCGGCATCCTTAAAAGTGGAGTCATGCATGCATGCGTGAAAAAAAACATACCGTTTGTTATAGGAGGTTCTCTTCGCGACGACGGTCCTCTGCCAGATACAATAACAGATGTTATGGCAGCTCAAGATGAAATGAGAAAATATGTGCGTGATGCTGACATGTGTATAATCTGTGCTTCCATGCTCCATGGCATCGCTGTCGGAAACATGCTTCCCTCCAAGGTTAAGACGGTTGCAATCGACATAAATCCCTACGTTGTCACAAGACTTCAGGATAGGGGAACTACTCAGGCTCTGGGTCTAGTAACCGATCCGGCAGTCTTGTTGCCTCAGCTTTTAACAGAATTAAGGAAATGATGGTATAAATGGTTAAAATAAATCGTTTAGTTAGCATAGTCTTGCTTTTGTTGCTTTCAGGTATTGTTTTAGCGGGGGAACATAGCAGTGTTGATGTTGTATTGTCTCAGGTTTCTGTAGATCATGGAAAATATGTTCTCTTTAATGTAACCATAATAAACAGAGGAGATGAGAAAATATTTGTCGATAGGCTCTTGTTTAATGGATCCGGTATTTCCGGAGGAGAGGTGGATCCGGTTTTCAGTTATATTGGCGGGGAAAAATCGGAAACTGTTTTGTTGTGGATGAAGGTTCCCATAAAACAAGATCTTAACCTAAACGTTATCTATCACTTAGATGAGTGTAGGGTAGATGAATGCAAAAAAGTAGAAACATCTAATACAGTTGGCGTATACGTGAGTATGCAACACACTTTTAGAGCATATCTATTATTCCTGTGTTTTGGTTACATGTCGCTTGCATTGTTTCTTATCTGTCTCTTCGCCCGTTCTCTTGAAAATTATATGATTAAGTTATTTGCCCTTCTCTTGGCCATATCTAATCTATCAACAGCGATGCTTGGTTTTTTGTTTAATTTGCATGAGGGATCATTTCTCGTGTTTGTTTTGATTAGTGTCTTTACAATGGGTATCTCTGTTTGGCTTGAAAAAATCCCTGAAAGGTATTTTGATGGTATTCCGAAGGATAGCTTTAAAAAAGAGTATTTGCAGGAGAAGATCAGGGCTAATTATACAAAGTGGAATTCGTACTGGTTTCTTTTTATATTTTTTGAGTTAGCTATTGCAATATTTTATGGTTTAGTTAAGCCATCTATTGCAGCATCCTGTTCTGCCTTTGTGCTGTTATTTATCGTATCATCTCTTCATTTGAAAAGGATAAGGGGTGGGAGGGGTTTTGTTTTGGTGGCGTTTTTTATCATTATTCTCTTTGGCATGAATCAGATCACATCACCCATATTTGAACCCAGGGTTAGTGTGATTGATGTTTCTCCCAGGTATTATGTATGTAATCAGGGTGTAAGCGGATGCTATGAAATCGGGGGGATCGATCTTCAAGTGGAGCCTTCAGTCCTTGGGTTTCTGCCTTATCTTTCAAATAATCCGAGAATCTTCAATCAGGCAGTATTGAGTCTGCCAGATAACTATTTTATCAGAAACTATGCAGTGGAGTACCCTTGTGGTATCCGGACCTTAGGGGAGACAGATGAGGGTGTGTTAATTGGCGTAGACACCTATTTTGCAAAGAATGCGGCCTGCGTTTTTTATATTAGTTATGAAAAAGAGATTGATGCAGGGACAATGAATATAGACACTATCAGAATCCATGAAGAATATATTGACTCATCAAATAATTCATGGATTTGTGATACATTAAATGTCCGAAATAAGGAGGATTTAAAAATCAGGGAATTCCGGCACACAGGTCCTATTGGAGGAGAGGTCTTGTGTCTTGTAGATAACAAAAAAGTAGGTTGCGGATATGCGCCTCTGCAGAGGAAATATTATGTGTCCTCGCAAATAGAAAGCGGCGAAGAAACAGCCCTTTCGGTTTGTACTGGAAAATAGTTCTATTTTGTAAGTATTTAGTGAGTATATATACTCGATTCTCCATTAATTAATTTCCGGTTTAAGACGAAAATGAGTTGTATTAAAACGTGTATGCGATGTCTGAGCAAGAAAATCAAGAAGAATTCAGGTAATAATGAGGTTGAAGTTAATTATTTTCCTTTAGTTATTGATTGGATCTGTGAAGATTGTGGGTATATGGGTATCCCTATTGCTTTCTGTAATGAAGAGGATTATGTAAACTTTGTTTCAGTGCATGAACAAAAACAGTAAAGCTTAATATATCTTAATGGGTCCGGATATCTTCAAGGGTTGGGAAGGTTTCTCTGGCTTCTTTTACCTTGTTTGGGTTAACTGAACACCGTAGTATTTCTTCATTATTGTCTCCGAGGGTCAGAAGATTGCCTTGGGGGTCAACTGCCATTGATCTTCCGTCATATTCACATAAAAGGTCTTTGCCAACCCGGTTGCATGCTATCACAAAAAACTGGTTCTCTATTGCTCTTGCCTTCACTAGAGTATCCCAGTGTTTTCTGCGGATCGCAGGAAAATTTGCACATAATAGAACAAAGTCTGCTCCATCTGCCATGAATTTTCTGAATAATTCAGGGAATCTTACATCGTAGCAGGTTGCAAGAGCTATATTGCCAAATTTGGTGGCACTTATGGTTACCGCATCTCCAGAGGAGAAGTAGTGTTTTTCTTTATCGAAGATGTGGATTTTCCGGTATCTTCCAATAATCCCTGTATCATCTACAAGAACAAAGGTATTGTATATCCATCTCCGGTCTTCTTCTATGATCGAGCCTGCGACCATTTTGTTGTCGCATGCATCGGATATCTCTTTTATTGTTCTGCCGTCTAAGGATTCGGCAAGTTCGGTTATGTGTCCGAAGTCGAAGCCTGTTGTGAATAATTCAGGGAAAAGTATAAGGTCTGCTGTGGAGTTTTCTATTATCTTCAGTGCATTATGTAGGTTCGTTTCTTTGTCACCTAACTCAATATTTGTTTGGGCTATGTCAACAAGCATTTTATGTTATCTCCTTTCTGACTGCTGCAAGTGTTGGTTCGATTAATGTGGGGGGGTTATTAAATCTGGATGTAATATCCAAAAGCTTTGATAGATGATAGTTTATTGTTGCATCAGGGTCTTTTAGGATGTTGCCGGTTATTATGCATATAACTTTTTCTTTTGAGTCTATTACACCTGCGTCAAGAAGCTTTTTTGCCCCTGCTACGGATGCTGCTGAAGCTGGTTCACAGCCTATGCCCGATGAGTCTACTGTAGCCTTTGCATCCATTATCTCCTGGTCGGTGACCTCTTCAACAACTCCGTTCGTGTGTTTTATTGCTCTGAGCGCCTTCTGCCAGCTGACTGGGTCCCCTATCCTTATTGCGGTTGCTATCGTATCTGGTTTTTCCACGGCTTCAAGTTTTTTTAGGTGATTTTTCCAGGTGTTATAGAATGGGTTTGCCCCAGATGCCTGTATTGAACCAATCCGCGGGATCTTATCAATTAATCCAAGATCATAGAGTTCACAGAAGGCCTTGCCAAACGCAGAGGTGTTCCCTAGGTTGCCTGCGGGCACAATAACCCAGTCAGGGGGATTCCAGCCTAATTGCTGGATTAGTTCAAACATTATGGTTTTCTGGCCTTCGATTCTCCAAGGATTTATTGAGTTAAGCAAATACATTCCTAATTCGTTAGCTGATGCTTGGACTAGAGCCATTGCATCATCAAAGTTTCCTTTTATCTGTAAAACCCTGGCACCGTATGCAAGCGCCTGGGATAGTTTCCCGAATGCGATCATGCCTTCTGGTATGAAGACAACTGAGTTCATACCTGCAAGAGATGCGTATGCTGCCATGGAAGCTGAGGTGTTTCCTGTTGATGCGCAGGCTACTGTATCCTTGCCAAGGTGTTTGGCCGCAGAGATTCCTGAAGTCATTCCCCGGTCCTTGAATGAACCGGTTGGGTTTTCTCCTTCGTGTTTTAGTGAGATGTTTTTTATCTGGGTGTATTCACTTATCTTGGGGTGGGTGTATAGGAAAGTGTTGCCTTCAGACCGCGAGACTATGTTTTCTTCCCGGATTAGGGGGTTGACTAGTTCATGGAAGCGCCAGACGCCGCTCATGTATGGAAATTTTGTTGAACCGAGACGGGAGTCAAATAATTCCCTTGATATCTTCTCCTTTAGGAAATCGATATCAACAACAACATCCAAGAGCCCTCCGCAACCGCACCGATTCACTGCAGCATCACTAAATACCTTACAGCAGTCTATGCATTTTAATTCTGACCTAGGTTCGGCATTCATTTTTCTGTTATTATTATGGTGTTCATCAAATAATATAGCATATGAAGAATAAAATCAAGGCGGTGTTTTTTGATGTTGATGACACGCTTTATGACAGCAGCAAACAGGTGGGTGAGGCAAGGAGGAATGCAATAAAGGCTATGATTGAGGCGGGTTTGCAGGTGGATGAGGATGATGCCGCAGATAAACTCAAGAAAATATCTAAGGCACTTGGCTCCAATTACCCGCAGCTATTTGATGAGCTGCTTAAGGAGTTTGGTTATGGATCGAATCCAAGGATTATTGCAGCAGGAGTTATTGCATATCATAGAACGAAGATAGCTTATCTTGTTCCATTTTATGATACAATACCCTCTCTTTTGGAGCTCAGGGATAGAGGTTTTAAGCTGGGCATTATAACTGATGGAATCGCTGTGAAACAATGGGAGAAACTGATTCGGTTGGGTTTGCAGCATTTTTTTCATTCAGTTGTTATCTCAGGGAGTATAGGATGTGAGAAACCTGATCCAATACTATTTGAGACTGCAATTAAGAGAATTGGGTGTGATCCAGGTGAGTGTATGATGGTAGGTGACCGGATTGATAAAGACATAAAAGGAGCAAATGCTTTGAACATGATAACAGTGCAGATTATGAAAGGAAAATATATGGCACTGAAGCCACGGGATGAGTCAGATAAGCCGGATTATGTTGTATCCTTGCTCTCAGATGTCCTTAAAATATTGGCAGAGTAGATTACCTATTTCCGACCCTTAGACAGCAGCCCAGCCTTAGATCCCTGAGCCGCAACCCCAGCCTTAGATCCCTGAGCCGCAACCCCAGCCTTAGATCCCTGAGCCGCAACCCTGTTTTTGATGCTTAGGGTGTATCCGGTTTTCTTTGCTTGGTCTACCAAGAACTGATCTACTTCAGCAGAGTAGTTGTTTGAGACGAGTGTGCTGTCAAATAAGTGGAAGCTGTATTCTTTCTCTTTTGGGTAGGCGTCCATGAGGATTTCGAAGATTATGCTATTATTTGGAAACCTGAAAGTTGCCGCTCTCCCAACTTCTCCGTCACGGACATGGCGAATAACTGATACAGTCCTTCCTTGACTTATTTTTTTATTTTCGGGTATCATTATTCAGTATTTAGTAGTATGTTAATAAAATCTTTTCCTTCCCTTATACCAAAATAGCCCTCTTTTACAGATTTTTCGTCGTAGGAGTTTACGTTGTCTCCTTGAATGTGTGGTGAATAGATAGCAAAGGGTACAGGGTCTATTGTATGAGTTCTCTGGGCTATGGGTGTTGCGTGGTCAGGTAGTACTGCTATTGTGAATTCATTATCCTTAAGTTCGTTGAGTAGTCTGCCGATAAGTCTTGAATCAAGGTCTTCGATTGCCTTTATCTTTTTTTCAATGCTGCCTTCGTGTCCGGCTTCATCGGGTGCTTCCACGTGTACGTAGACTAGGTCCCTTGTCTCTAATGCATTTAGGGCAGCATCTGCCTTGCCTTCATAGTCGGTATCAAGATATCCTGTGGCTCCCGGCACATCTATCACATCAAAACCAATGCATTTAGCAAGACCTTTAAGTAGGTCCACTGCGGAGATTAACACCCCGCTAAGACCGAATCTTTCCCTGAAGTCAGGTAGGTTTAGTCTGCGGCCCACGCCCCAGAACCATAGCATATTAGCCATTGTTTTCCCTTCTTTTTTTCGTTTCAGGTTTATGGGGTGTTTTTCAAGCAGATTTTTTGATCTTGTCATCAGATTATTTAATAGCTCGGAAGTGGCTTTCCCTGAATCATTTAAGGGTTTTACAGAATTTTCTTTCACATTTTGACCTATTATGTCATGTGGGGGTATGCAGCATATGTCTGCAGAGTATTTCCCTGATCTTAGAATAAGAAGATTACGGTAACCTGTGCCATAAACAAATTCTATTTCGGGTGTATCCATCTCTTTTTTTATGGAATTGATTAATTGGCGGCCTTCCTCAGAAGAGATGTGTCCGCCACTGTGGTCTTTTATAATCCCGTTTTCTTCAGTTATTAGGTTACATCTTAGAGCAATATCGTCTCCTTTAAGGGTTATGTCTTTGCTTGCTGCCTCCAGAGGTCCTCTGCCTCCAGCATAGTATTTTCTTGGATCATAGCCTAAGATAGCAAGATTTGCCACATCACTGCCATATGGCATATCCTCCTGCAGGGTTTTAAGTAGACCGCAGCGACCCATCTTTGCAATATAATCCATATTCGGCGTTCTTGCAGCCTCTAGAGGGGTTCTTCCATTAAGCTCCTTTAGTGGCCAATCCGCCATCCCATCTCCAAGAACTATAATATATTTCATATTTCTATCTTAATTTATATTTTTCAGCTTAAATAATTTATCCAATAGATAAATGATTTCAGAAAAACTCGTTATTAGGGATTTCTGTGAGTCTGATGCCTGTGAAATAGTAAGGCTGCACCATGAGTCACAAGAGAATTTTGAAGAAGAAGAAGTTTCTGAAGACTTCATAATCAGCACAGCCCAGAGAAGTGACTTCAGGTTTCTTATCATGTACCAGGATAATGAGGTCATAGGTTTTGCAGGTTTCCTGTTTAATGTAAACACTCGCAGATCAGAGATAGGTCCAATATGCATAAACCCGGGTCACAGAGATAGGGGATTAGGCACCTTGGTCCTTGAACACGTAATCAATATTTTAGAGCAGATAAATATATGTAGGTGTATTGTGAAGGTGAAGGCAAACAATAAAAGAGCATTGAGTTTCTTTAAGGGTAATGGTTTTATCAAGGAAGGATATTTCAAGAGATATACCCAGGATAATGATGATGTTATCCAGCTTAGGAAATTTATCTAAAGACTATAATTTTCATACTTTTTAATGCAGGATTCACATAATTATTATTATTGCTCGTAGTGGTGATAGAGTTGATGATTAATAAGCGATATATCTATGTCTGTCTGATTTTGCTCATGTTGGCATCAGTAGCATCCGCAGCATATATTAAGGACGTTGAAACGAAACCTAAGGATATTGACCCTAACGGGGATTTTACAGTTAAGGTAGATTTGGGTGGAACAACCTGCGGCACTCAGTTAAAGATTTATATAGACGGGAAAAAGTTTTGTTCAAAGAATATTGGCTGCGAAACAGAGGAGGTGGAATCAGACAAATGGGAGCTTGACGATGATCCTCTTGAGTGCGGAGTCCATAAATTGCAGGTTGACTTAATTGATGGAGGCTCAATTATACAAAGTAAAACCATGGATCTGCGGATAGGTAATGTTCCAGAGATTACACTGTCTCCCAGTGAACCTAGCCCGAACAGTGAAATGAAGATAATATTCAGAAACAATGAAACAGGTAAGTTGATAACGGACCTTGACGTCCAAATATACAAAACCAAGCTAGGGACTTCCTCTACCAAAGATTATTCAGTAAACAACCAAGGTGAGGTGAAATTCAGCTCAGATAGCGTTGGTCAGTTCAAGCTTATTATCGAGGATCCTGATTACTGCGGAACCTTTAACTTCTGGGTTAAGAAACCTCTGCCGTTTGCAGGTCCATTCCCTGAGGATCCTGTTATTGGTGAGAGGATGAGTGTATCAGTCCCGGGAGGCGTTGGTGTAAAATATATTGATTCTGAAGGGAAAGTGTACCCTTTAAGGAATTATGGCGGTGGGGCAAACTTCACCATAAACACGCAGGGAGAATATAATCTGGTGGCTGCTGAATTGAGTACAATTTATTGGAGTATAACAAAGAATTTCAGCGTCTCAGATAAATCAAGGATGTCTGCGAAGATAGAACCAGAGAATGCGGTGACAAATAAGGTTGTTATGTTGACGGTATCCTCAAGAGGGGCATCAATTGAAAACATACCTGTTAAGATAATAAAGCCTATCGGAGGCTCGGAAACATTTGAAACAAATGTTAAGGGTGAGATCAGGTTCACTCCTGAGACTGTGGGCACATACCATTACAAGATAGAGAAAGCACGTTATGATACATTGGAGGGTGATTTTGAGGTATTTGACGCCTTTGACATGAGGATAACGCCAGGTGACCCTGTTGTTGAGGAGGATATCTTATTGGCGGTTAGAGACCAGTTAGGTGCTAAGGTAGATAATGCGTTAGTTTATATTGAAGATGCATCAGGCATCCAGGTAACAGAGAGCACTGGATGGAATGGATCATTCAGGTTTAGATTACCTGATCCAGGGGAGTACACTATAAAAGTCCAAAAAGAGGGTTTCTGGAATTTTGAGGATACAATGAGAGTGTATGGAATCATTTCAATGGAATTGTATCCTGAAGAGATTGAAACAGGTGACGATGTCAACATATCCATAAAAAATAAGGACGGGGAAGAAACCTCTGCGGAGGTAACCGTAACTAAGCCGGATGGTAGAACCCAGGGGATAGATGGCGTAGTGTATACTCCAATAGAGGTTGGTGTGCATAAGATAAAAGCAACTAAATCAGGTTATAGGGAAGTTTCAGGTGAATTAGTAGTTAACCCGCACCCCTTGGACGTAGTCGTCAGAATAGAGGAGAATAGCGCCATTATAACTGCTATCAGCCACGGTGAACCGGTTCCGGGGCTTGTGCTCTTTGTCACAACCCCTTCTGAAAAGAAACAGGCTGTAACAGATGGGGACGGGAGAGTTTCTGCTCTCGTTGAGGAGGAAGGATACATCATAATTGATGCAAACAACATAGAGAGGGATGAACGCTATCACAATAATACAATAAGAAGAGAGATAGTGAAACGATATGATTATTCTCTGTTAGTTTTGCCCCTGTTACTTGTAGGTGTGTTTTCTTTTCTAGGGGTTTTTGCAGTAGACTACTACCATAAACAAAAAGATGAACCCAAAAGGGGAAGCGGATTATTTAATGCAGATAAAAAAGGTGCTGCTTCACGCGACAGAAAGCCAAAGTCATCATTGTCCAAACCCTGATCCTTTTTTT
>JAUWTD010000023.1 GCA_030609775.1 Candidatus Altarchaeota archaeon | reverse complement strand
GGTTCTTGTGAATACGACTGGTTTTTTTGGGGTGACTGGGTGGTATAATTATAGTATTGATACTGCGGGGCATGCGGGTGAACTTATTTGTTGGAGGCAGTATGCTAATGATTCGGGTGGTTTACGCAATGACAGTATGCCTGATACTGACCATTGTTTTAGAGTGGAAGCAGCCCCCTATGTAGCGGAACCTATGACTGATAAACCCGCCTATTTGTTAGGGGACACAGTAGTTGTTACGTATGATGTCTCTGATCCTAATGGGCGCACAGATATAGATACTACCTATTATGACATTATTGATCCTGCAGGAACTACTGTTGTGTCTATGGGTACTCCCCTTGATATAGGGGATATAGTTAATGGAAATACCTATAGATTTAATTATGTTACTAATGGTGCGTCCCTCACCGGAACATGGACCATAACTGTCTGGGCTAATGATTCCACAGGAAGAACAGACACTAATCTAACCACCTTTATGCTTAATTCTATGGGTTGTATTGAGGCTAAATTTACTCTTAACGGAGAAAACATTTCAGTCAATAGATTTGAAGCACGGAATGGGCTTGAATGGTATGGGTTTGGTGGCCATAAACTTATTTCTGGGTCTGGTTTACAAAACTCAAGTATCGAGTATCGGGTTCCACAAAATCCCCCGGTAAAGATAAAGAGGGCCAGAATTGTTGCTCTTAATGTCACGGGGTTAGCTTCTACCGGGGCGGCTGAAAATGAATCCTCAACGTTGTCTACTAATTGGGTAACAAAAGTGACTTTAAGTAACAATTTTGATTCTGGGGATTATTTAATAATAGCCTCAGCTGATGTAACTGCTAACAATACCAATAATTCAGTAGAAGTTCAGCTAACAAGAGATGGTGTTTCTCAAGGAAATTTTTATAGGGAACCCACTGTAAGAAACGAATTTTATACCTTTGCTACTCATCGTAAATTTTCTTTAAATGGGCTTCATTCATTTACGATAGAATACCGCAGTGAAACTGGAGGAACCGTCAATATCAAAAATGCCCGCATCACGGCAATAAAACTAAACACCTCGTTTTCATATATAGAAAGTGAAAACGAAGAGAGTACTGGAGGGGATACTCTCTACCATGAAAAAACATCCTTAAATCTTACGCCGTTTTCCCCTGGAGATTATTTAATAATAGCCTCTGCTCTAGTAAGACAAGAATCTTCTCCTTCTCTTTGCGCTGCCCATGCTAAACTAGAGATAGACCAAGAAAATCAGGGAGAACAAATTTATTATCCAAAAGATGACTCTGATTGGGTTTCTTTCTTTATCTTTAAAAAAGTTAATTTCAATTCCTCTTCTCATGATGTTAGGATAGAATATAAGTCAAGTTGCTCTGGTGCAGCATATGAAACAAAAATTAAAAATGCAAGTATCATTGCAATGAGGTTATCTCCTGAATACTCTGGAATCGGAATTACTGTAAATTCCTCAAATGTTTCGTATCTGGGGCAGTTGCAGTCGATAAATGCAACAATAAAATTCAAACCAGATACTGCGGTTCTTCATCAAATGATGATCTATAACTTCAACAGCAGTGCATGGGAGCCGGGTGGCTGTGACCGAAGAAATGTCACAGTGGATGTGTGGGAGGATTTTTGGTGTGTTAAGGAAAACAACACCGAAAACTATTTATCTCCGGATAATAAAATAAAGATCGCGTTCGGCACATTGGATATGGGTTCTGATCTTGTAGGCTACTGGAAATTCGATGAAAACTTAGGCAACATAGTGTATGATTCCAGCATGCATGGAAACGACGGAATCCTTGGAAGTACCTCGGGTGTTGACGTAAATGATCCAACCTGGGTTGCTGGTAAGTTTGGATCTGCCCTGGATTTTGATGGAAATAATGATTATGTAGATTGTGGGACTGATACGAGTTTGGATATTACAACCAATAATTTTACAGTTGAGGTATGGGCAAAGTCTAGAGGATATACGGCATCTTCAATAGTTTCCAAAGGTTCCTGGTTTAATCAAGGTAAAGGATTTGATATTTCCTATCCGAATAGTCCTCAAAATATATATTTCAATATTTATGATGGTTCTACTTATACTCCGTTACAAACAAGTTTAGGATCGGTGTTTGATTGGTCTCATATCGTGGGGGTACGCAGAGGGAATAAAATAGAGGTGTGGGTAAATGGTGTGAAAGAAACTGAAGGGAATTATCCAATAACCTCTATTAGTAATTCAGAAAATTTTTTGGTAGGAAGTAAGCGTTTGCAGGGGGGAAGTTTCAATGGTATCATAGATGGAGTCCGACTATATAATAGAGCCTTGTCTGCAGAAGAGATTAATGCAAGCTATTATTCTGGCAGTGTCCAGCTCAGGAATCTGTCTGTCAGATCTCAGATTCAGCCTTTAAATACTAAGATTGATTTCATTCAATTTTATGTAACTTCTGTACGTGGCAGTTTTTTTTTCAGGAAGAATTTTACGTTAGATAATGTAAGTAACTTGGTAGCCTCGAAATTGAAGGTTTATTCTGATGACCGAGCCGAGATCTATTTGAATGGTTTCTTAGTGGATAATGACTCCAAAAAACATAATGCATCCTACTGGAACCGGGAGGTCGATTTGAATTCAAGTTACTTTAATAGTGGGGAGAATATAATCGCAGTTAAACTTCACAACTATGATAACAAAAGTGCTAAATTTGATTTGGAGTTGGTTGCCACAGGTAAACGGAAACGTTTTATTGTGATTATGGGTGATGGTATTTCTGGTTTCGGATGCGGTAATTGCGGCGCTGAACCTGGTTGTGTTGGTAGCTGTGATGCAACAAACGGTACGCAAGATTGTCATCTAGGTCCGGCTAGTTGTTGCTGGGGGGGTATGAGTGATTGTACCGGGTCTCAGTGTGATGTAGCGATTAATGATGCCGTATGTAGTTCATGTAACGCAAAGAATGAACTGAACTCCACTGTTTATTCTATAGGTATAGGACCAATTACTATAAACTGTTCTAATGCCTTGACTGCATTGCAGAATATAGCAACATGTGGAGGAGGAGCGTATTGTGGAAGTTCTGACCCTGCAGATGTTATGAATTGTTACGTGAAGTTTGCAGAAGAGATAGCGAATGTAAGCTTTGAAGCCCAGTTAATGAACTTGAGCGGAAACATGACAATGAATAATACACTGTATCCTGACTCTAATATCCGGTTCAGCTATTCTCCTACAGTCTCCCCAATTAATTACGGGGAAACCTTAATAACCCTTGAAAGTTCCCAGTTTGGCAACGAGGTAGGTGAAGGTAGTTTTTGGGTGCCTTCTAATACACGGCCGGTGGCTGCTAAAGTTACTTCTTACTCTGGACCTTATTGGACAAACATGCTGATGATAAACAGCTCAAATACTACTGGGTGGGAGACAGTCTATAATCTGAGCACTTATAATTCTATTACCTATGAACCTTTGGGTGATCCTTATACTGTTAACATTCCTGCAGATAAGATAGGGGTGGGAGTTAATCTTGTAAGGATTGGGACTGGGAAAAGTCCCGTCGAGAGTATGAATGCTTCTCCTGACAATAAAGTCATATATACGATAGCAATGAATACCCTCACAGGATACAGCGAGCCAAAAGGAGACACAGAAGGTTGTAACTGGACGATAGAATTTTATGATAATAGCACTATTAATCTATTTGTACCTTTAGGATATAGCGGCCCTAAAAACTGTAGTTATATGAATGCATCAATAATTTATGATAATCTGAGTTCAGTAGATGATACAACATACCAATTATTCAGTCAGTTAGATACTGCACCAAAAGATGGTCGATTGGATATAAAATTCAGTTCCACTGACCTAGAGATAGAAACAACAACAGTAGGCGGTATACGATCTCTCTGGGGTCCTGTACGGGTTAAATTAATACTCTGGATGTGATCAAAAAAAATGGTTTCAATAAAAGACAGGAAAGGCTTCCTTTTCACAATATCTACGGTTATCCTGATAATCCCTTTAATCTATCTAGTATCTTTTTACAGCGGTGCCTCTGAAACCCAGATGGATAATACCCTAAATAAGATGAGGTGTGATGAACTCCATTATTATATAGAAGATGTAAAACGGGATATGGGGCGGTCTGTGGTTATCTTTGGAAGACGGGCGGCTACAAACGTTATTGATGACGTGGTTCAGAGCGGGGTTCCTATGAGGGGTTATTCATTCAATTGTACATCCATGTGTAATGTAGACTGCGATAAATTCATCTATCCTGAAAACGGCTCTGAAGCGGCAATAGCTGAACTAGTTGTCTGCGGTACACTTCACGGAAAAAATATCTCAAACATGCTAAACAACACCCTTCCTGGGTGGATTGGCCGTATTGAGGAAGAAGGCCGGTTAATGGGTTTTGATGCTAATATAACTCCTTATGAAATTAAGGTAATCCCTAAGGATGCATGGCATTTTGCAATTATAATCTATAATAAAGTGAAAGTCTATGACCGAGAAGGTATTTGTTTCTATTCTGAAAATATAATAAATTCGACTTCAAATACATCAGTTATTGGTCTTGAAGATCCGTTGCATCTTTTAGAAAATAAGAAAAGAAAGTATATCCTGAATTGTGAAGATGATCAGGTTTTGGCTAGAACTAAAGCAGGATGTGGTGTTAATGGATCGGGTGCAGGTGATGGTCTTGCAGTATTATATAGTTTAGATATATCTAACCTGAATGCGTACCGGAACTATTGTACTGGTGTAAGTAACAGTTCTCCCTCAGGTAAGGAAATAGAAGAACAGGTGTTTGTATTAAATCATGGTATGATGGGATTATGTGGTGGTGGTGGGATGTGTGAATGTTTTAACGCAAGCAGTCTCCATTCCTTTGGGGCTTTTATTTCGTTTAGGAATCTTACTGCTGCTGAGATAGCAAACTGTCAGATTACTATTCCTTGGATAGTTGGTACAGGTGATCTAGATAATGTTAACCCAATTAATCATGGAGGGAATCCTGACCCGGAATGTTTTGAAGGGGGTTTCATAGAAAGTGGTGATTGTTTAAGTGTGTTGAATGCATGTGGTGAACACTATGTGATCTTTGGCTACGGCAGCATGGATATTAATGCAACATCATGTTATTATGTTAGTGACATAGAAGAATATCATAATCCGCAGTGTCCATCTGTAAACTACTCAAATGGACCCTGTTTTTTTGATAGGTTGGATGGGAATCTGAATCTGTCTGAAAAATATGTTAATCAGGCGAACGAAACATTTGGAACTTCATTGATTGGGTTAGAATCTTTTGTAGACATCTACACTTTATATGCTATGGAACAATCTGGTTATGACGTTGAGGTAAGTCCGAATTCTACTTGGGTTGATTATCTGTACTGGCAGAATGTCAGTGGATGTGATGTAGTTGGATACTGTAAAATAGGTAATTATTCATTTAACATGGATTGTTCACACGCCCATAAATACCAGATGGACACTGATTGTGAGCAAGTTATAGGGTGTCCTGTATGTGCTGATGGTTTCTGCAGTCCATTAGAGGATTGTGTTAGCTGTCCTCAGGATTGTGTGTGTTTGGGTTGTCCCGTATTTATAAATCTGTCTACTTGTAAGAGCTGTGTTGGATTAAATTGTAATGTAAGTTTTGCGTTAACTGTTCTGGATGGAACAGGGTATTTGTTGAACTTATCTGTGAATCCTAGAATAAACATAACCTATGATGGTGCGATTGTATTGCCTACTCCTGTAATGGTTCCAGTAGTTGGAGAGACGGGAAGATATATTCACTTTGAGGTAAACCGGGATATAAACAAATTCATTGGAGGTAATATAAGTATAAAAGAATCTGGTTGTCCCCTAGTTGATGATGCAATAGCATATGGCAACATTTCATCTATTGCATGTAACTACTAACCTGTTAGGTAAAAAAATTAAATAAAAATGAAAGATAAAGGATATGCAATGCTTTTAGATGCTTTGATGGCCTTGATCCTGATACTTATTGTGGCTTCTGCAATCTCGAGTATGGAGTTTTCAAGAACTGCAAGAACAGAAGAAGGGACGTTCACGAAACTGCATTATATCTCTGAGGATTCATTAGATGTTTTAAATAAGAGAGGTATTTTAGATGAGATAGCAATCTATTGGGCTGCAAATTCGACTTCAGGTTCAGAAGAAATGTTGAACGCATCTAATCTGACAATAGAATATATTGAAAAACTTCTCCCAGAGAAAATAGGTTACAGCTTTATTATTGATGGCGAAGAGCTTATAAATTCAAGCGGGAATCCTGATAGAATCCCACGGGAAGTTGCTTCAACAACGACGCATTCAACAAGGCTATTGGTAGGGTATGCTCCCGGGCTGCCTACAAGAGGTCTCGTTGCAAGAGCGTCACTTTCTAATATACAAGAGAAAATAACCTCCTCTTTTCTCTACTTTGGAGGATTCATAGGGCAGGGTAATGTCTCCCAGAAGATGGAGTTATTAGATAATATATCTATTCAGGAGGTTTATATGGAGCTTAATGTTGGCAGCGGATTTGATTTATACATAAACAATAATTTTTGTAAGAATTTCCCTGCTCCTGCATTAGTGTCTATGGCAGCGAACATCAAAGAAGATATCACTGCATGCAGTAATCTCATTGATCGAAGGGGCGTGAACAACCCTAACATTTTCTCAATCAATTTCACTGGAAACAACCTAAGCAACCAATTTATTGGAGGGGGTTTCATTGAGGTTAGATATAATACATCTGAGATGGATACATCCCCTAGTACTGGGTATATGCGGTTTTATCTTCCTAGAATCGAAGGGATTATCAACTATTATTCTTCTTTTTATGTTCCTGGATGGGTGGATGAGATGTCTTTGAATATATCCTTTAACAATAATTTCTCGACATTCATGTATATTGGTGATGACATAATTTTTAATGTGAACGGAAGCGGCAGCATGCAGACGATCACAAACACATCATCGCAACTGATTGGTCTTTTTGGATCCTCGGCGATAAGTGAGGTGACAGTTCCCATTAGGATTGGAACCGGTGACATGTTTTATAATCTAAATAGAAGTATTGGAAATGCTGATGTTGTTTTGATAACTGATTTATCCGGGAGTATGCGGTGGCGTATAGGTTTTAATGATTCCACGTTAGGTACTCAGAGAAACTGTGATGATCCTGCATTATACTCTAATGACACCCGCAGAGTAAGCCTTGCTAAATGTTTGGATAAGGATTTTGTTAACACCCTCTTAAATACCTCAGGTAATAGTGTTGGTCTTGTTGGCTTCACAACAAGTGCAGACACATACCATGGGCTCAGTAAAGATAACACATCTCTAATCAACCACATTGATAACTACCCTGATTCGCCATCGGGGGGTACATGTGTCTGCTGTGCTATAAACCGGGCAATACAATTATTAGATGAGGGTGTGTTTGTAATCCCTAGAAACTCTGGAAACTGGAAAAGTCAGATCTACACTGATTGCGGGGATAGTTGTGATCCAACATCTCTTGGAGGCTGCACATCTGCTGGCTGGGAGACAAACGCATTCGATGACAGTGCATGGGGTACTGTAACTCTCCCGGAAAGTACCTGGTGGTGGACGAATCGGGTAGCATACTATCGAAAACATTTCATCCTACCCTCTGAAGTACTAAATAATGCTACATTACATCTAAGAAACCGTAGAGGGGTTGAATGTTATCTCAATGGCAATCTGATAAATGCCGATACTGGATGCAGCTGGGGTAGCTATTGGGATAATACTTGGTCTGTGTCCCCTTCGTTATTTAACTCTCCCGGCACAGATAATGTGCTTGCGTGTAGGGTTAGATGTGGTTCAACTGCAAGTATGCGAGGTATAGAATTCGATGCAGAATTGACTATATCCTCGTCAAATAAATATATTATTGTCATGACTGATGGCATCACCGGATACCATTGCGGTAGCTGTGATTATTCGATTCCATGTAATTGTTCTGGAACCTGTTCTAGCACATCAGGGAATTATGACTGTAATGGGAACCCAAGTGATTGTAATGGAGCCCAGTGTGATACTGCAATCAATGATGCGATATGTTCCTCCCAGAGAGCTAATACAGATTTAAATGCCACAGTCCATTCCATAGGCTTTGGACCAATAGCCTCTGATTGCATGAATGCCAACAGAACCCTCTTAGGGATAGCTGATTGTGGAACTGGTTCGTATTATGGCAGCCAGAATGCAACCGAACTTGCAAATATCTATTCAGGTATTGCTGAGGATATTGTGACTGCAACCAACAGCTCGCAGACAATAGTTCTCAGTGGAGGCTCATCATCGAATCTAACGAATTCAGTATTGTATGGATATCCTCAGTCATACATTGATTTCGTATACACTGCTCCTAATTTCGAAACATATGGTCTGATCTCTATCACACAGAAATCTGAACGATTTAATGATTCTATAAACTGTGTAGGTCATGTTTCAATACCTGGAAATGTCAACGTTTCTGAAATGAAGGTTACATCATATTCTGCAGCTCATTGGACTGATTACCTGAAAATAAATAATAGCAGGGTTTCACTGGAGCCTTATAAACTCTGGACACAATATCCAATGATCCCTTATCTATCTCTTGGAGATCCTTATATTGTGAATATACCTGACCCTGAAGTAGTGGTTATGGCAGGAGAAGACAACAATATAACAATTGAAACAGGTGATAGCCAAACAAACCGAACAAACTGTTCTGTAGATAATAGAGCAATATATACTATGAGGATAAAATCAATGGTAGGGTACGGTGACGTTTATTCATCAAGTGAAGGATGTTTGTGGGATATTGAATTTGAAGATGGCGGCGTCATGAATGATACGGCAGTTCCATCATCCTATGCAGGGAATAAAAACTGCAGTTATATGAATGCGTCAATAAGTGGGTATGAGAATGATTCCATAAATGACGCAGTCTTCAGATTGCTTTTGGGTTTGGACCTTGATAATGACGGAAGACTTGAGACAATCTTTGATCCTTCTTCAATAGAGTTTAAGTCTACAAGTACTGGGGGGGTAAGATCTCTTTGGGGGCCGGTTGCAGTTAAACTTGTTGTCTGGATGTAAAAAAATAGATAGGATAATAAAATGAAAATTAAGGGAAACAAAAAAGGGTTTTTATTAACTGTAGCGACACTATTATTGATTCTGCCTTTGATCCTCTTAGTATCATATTATTCAGGGATCTCTGAAACATCGACTGATGATGCTATGGGGAAGATGCGGTGTGATGAACTCCATTATTTTGTAGAGGATGCTAAAAGGGATATGGGGCGGTCTGTTACAATATTCGGCCGGAGGGCTGCAATATATGCTATAGGTGAATTGGTTGAGAGTGGGAATCCGCTTGAAGAATATGTTTTCACATGCACTTCATCTTGTGACGTTGACTGTAATACGTTCTCGTTTGATGACATCGGAGCTGAGGCAGCGATTGCAGAACTTACTCTCTGTGGAACCCTTTTTGGCGAAAATGTCACATATATGGCGAATCACACAATACCTAACTGGATTCGAAAGATAGAGGGGCACGCAGTTGAACGGCATTTTATAGCAGACCTGAATGTATCAGGGATTAAAGTTGTTCCCTTGGATGCGTGGCATTTTGCTTTGATAGTTGATTATATGATAAAGGTACGTGATGAGGAAGGGATGTGTTATTATTCGGAAAATATCATCCGAACCACATCGAATTCATCTATAACTGGTTTAGAGGATCCTCTTTACATACTTCACACTGAAGGGCATGTACTCAAATACATCATCAACTGCTCTGCAGAATTTAAAACTGATATTATAGCCGGATGCAGTAAAAGCGGCGTGGGTGAAGGGATCGTTAGTGGAGATTCACTTGCGTACTGGAGTAATATCGGTAATGTTGCAGCTCTGATAACTTATTGTGACACTACTCCTCAAAGTATTTTAGGGACGCAGATTCTCATCCTTGATAGTGCCGGCGGAATAGTTTGCAACGGTGGAGCATGGCAGAGCTGTTTGAATGCGAGTTCACCTAAGCACCTTGCAGGGGTCATAGACTATTTCCCTGCTAATACCTGTGCTGACTGCCCTAACACAATACCTCGTATCTGTGACACTGGAGAAATGGACAATCAACTTCCATTTGGCGGAGGAGCTAGGGCCCCAGGCTGTGATATGGCTAATATATCTAACGGCGACTGTCTTATGATATTGAATATCAACGACTCTGGATGTGAGCTACATCAGGTCCTTATGGGTTATAAAAGCAATGAAACAAATACATCCTGCTATTATGTAAGTGACATAGAGGAAAACTATAACACACAGTGTCCTGTAAACTACTCCAACGGACCTTCCTTTTTTGATAGGTTAGACGGTAACATGCATCTGTCTGAGCGGTATGTGGATCAGTCTCTTGAATACTTCAATAATTCTTTGATTGGTATCGAGACCCATGTAAACATATATGATTTAAAGAAGTATAGTGCCATGTATCCGAACATTCCTGTGCACTCTACTGCCACATGGGTTGATTACCTATATTGGCAGAACGTCTCAGGGTGTTCGGTCACCACTTCCTGTGAATCATTAGGTGAACAGTTTAAACTGAATTGCCCGCATAGCTATAAATATGAGGTTGATACTAGTTGTTCTAATGTAAGCAGATGCACCTGTCCTGACGGCGTATGCGAGGTTGGAGAGAATTGTCCAGGTGATGTAACAGATTGTATAAATAACATATGTTATGACCCTACTTGTGTGAATGGTTGCGGCGAAACACCGGTTAGTGATGCCGAGGATTTAGGGGAATGTGATTTCACAGGGATTGGTTGCATTGGACCTATGTGCATATGTAATACTACAAGTAGTTGCGTACTGTGCTTAGATACGGGAGATGGATGTACTTTAGATAATGAATGTTGTTCAAGGAATTGTTTACCTGCAGGGAAATGCCAGTAAATGTAAGCTATAGTAATCTAGTAGTAATCTAGTAGTAATCTATCAGGAAGGCGTATCTTTTTATTTGCCTTTATCATAATTTATTAGAGTACCTAGAATGTGCTTTATTTAGAGGGTATACAGGATAAATTGGCGAATCAAGAATCTGGTTTAGCGGAAGAAAAACTCATTAAAGAACACACTGAGAAGGAAAAGAAACTCGATAAACTCCTTACTGAGAAGGTAGGGGCGTTAAGCAAGATAAGGGATCTGGTTAGTGGGCAGTCTGGGCTGGAAAAAGAGCTTAAAAACATTAATGATAAAGAGGATGAACTAGATGGAAGTTTTGCAAGGCTTAGGGAACGAATCGGCAATATTTCCAATGAGATAGAAAACACAGTTAATGGAGAAGAGGAGTTGGCGATCCACCGGAGGAAAACGGAGCTAATTCATGAAAGTGCCCTAGTCGAGGAGGAACTAGATGAGGTCACCAAAAAAAAGGTAGAAGTATTAGATAAAATAAAGAATTTAACGAAAAACAGATTTGAACTAGAGGAGTCTTTAGATAAGATAGAAGCCGAAGAGATGGGTTTGAGAAGAGATATCTCTAATCTGCGGGAGAAAATAGAAACTTTTATGCACGATATCAGCAGAGAGATAGGTAAAATGGATAGATTAGAGGTTGTTGATGAAATTCCACCAGATCAGACAGAGTCTCAAGCTGAGATTCAATCAGTTCAGAGCGGAGAAGAGCAGGAACCTGGATCAGAGCCGGGATCTGCAGAAAGCCTGGAACCTGGATCAGAGCCGGGATCTGCAGAAAGTCAGGGACCGGAATCAGGGGATCAAAATAAGGGTTTTTTGGGTATGTTTGGACGGAAGCAAGATCCAGAAACCGAATCTAAGGAGGATGGTGAATTGGATGTGGGTATGCTTAAGGAGGTTCTATCGATTATGGATGATCTCTTAAATAAGCTCCCTGATAATTTGATTGATGAGTTTTCTGATTCTGAGGATTTTAAGAGATATGAGAAAATATATTCTCTCGTCAATGAGTTCAATGGGGATCCTGAGCAGGAGAAATTCATCAAGGAGAATATAAAAGATGTGTTAACTAAGCTTGATAATTTACTCAAAAAACTCCCTGATGAGGTGTTAACTGGATTCTCTGAGTCAGAAAATTTTGGAAAATACGGTAAACTGTTGGAGGCCTATGGGATAGGGTGATTACACTATGGGATTACTGGATAGGATAAAAAAAAGAAAGGATGAAGATAAGAAGTTTCTTAAGGATGAAGGCGTATCTAAGGAGCTTCCTAAAGGTAAACCTCTTACCGTAAAGAATAAAAATGAATTCATTAAGACCTGTAAAGGTTTGATGAATGACTTTAAGGGGATTATGTTTCTATCAGGGAATGTTGATGAAGGAAAATATTCTGCAAGCCTGATTGTTGATAGTGGTTTAATAATTGGGTCAACATGTGAATTTAAGGGTCTTATAAAATTTAAGGAGCAGGCAATAGATGAGATAAAAAATAAATTAAGGGGGAGTAAGGGTATTTTACATATCTTTGAGTTTGATGAGAGTGATTTAGAACAAGTCAGGGATTCGAATAGTTCTGCTTTTTTATCTAATCCGGTGTCCTTGAGTTGTCTAGGGCTTAAAATAAAGTTTCTAATAGAGAAATGGGCTGAAAAACAAAAACAGGGAGATGTTTCTGTAAACTCTTTTAAGCTTCGTGAAGTTTTTAAAGCACGTGACAGTTTTAATTTGCTTGAATTGGCGCGAAATCCGGAGGAGGTGGGAAAACCTGTAGAAGGGGGTCGGAAAGGTCTGGGTGGAATAGAATTTATGGATCTTGATTTTGAGGATTTAGGTGGTATGTTACATGGATCTGGTAAGGAAATAAGTGATAAAAAATCTGAGAAACTCCGGAGAATAAAGGAGGAGAGACATAAGAAACTATCAGAAAAACTTGCACATATAAAAAGAAGGAAAACTCCGAAGGATGAGTGCGGTGAAGGTAAAAAAATTCAGACAACAATTGATCGGCTTTATGGTATGGTTAAGAAATACAAAAAACTAAAGATAGATGATAGGTTATCTCATAGTTTGGGGGTAAATAAGGCTCAAATTGAGGAGTGGGCGGTAATCCTTGAGGAACATGACCTCATCGAACTTCATTATCCTACTATCGGTGAACCTGAAATCCGGATAAGGGATAAAAACTGATTCTAAATGTATATATTCTTTCTTGATCTGAAAAATAGATTTATATGATAAGATACTATATTTAACTACGTTAGAGGGCAGAGGTTATGTATGAACAGGGTGCAGAAAATGATTTCTCAGACATAAAGGAGAAAGTGATGGAAAAAAAAGAGCGTATTATTGAGTCTTATACTGTAGATTCTAACAACATCAAAATAGAAATAAATATTGTAGTAAATAATTTTAAAAAGATCTATACTGTGATTATGCCTGAAATTAGTATAGCTTCAATGGCTCTCCTAGATGACATAAAGGAGAAATTGATTGGCGCTGTTGAAGTGAATCCTTCACAGATATTTGATTCTAAGTTAATGGATGAATTAAAGAGTGAGTTGGAGGCTGATGCTGCCATACTTTTAGAGGATGGGCTTCCTGACATTGATGAAAAGACTAAGGGACAGTTCATATTAAAGCTTATTTATGATCTCCTTGGGTTAGGTGATTTGGAGATTTTTCTTTGTGATGACCAGATAGAAGAGATTGTTATAAATTCTGCAAGCGAGCCGGTTAGGATATATCATAAAAAACATGGTTGGCTTGAATCTAATATATTTTTGGAGTCTGAATCTCAGATCACGAATTATGCTAATATTATTGCAAGACGCATTGGAAGAGAAATCACTACATTGAATCCTTTGTTGGATGCGCATCTTATGACAAAGGATAGGGCTAATGCTATATTGACCCCTATTTCAACAAAAGGCAGCACGATAACGATAAGAAAATTCGCCAGGGATCCGTGGACTGCAACGGATTTCATAAAGAATAAAACAGCGAGCTCTGAGGTTCTTGCATTGATTTGGCTGTGTATCCAATATGAGTTGAATATCTTAATCTCCGGAGGAACTGGTTCAGGGAAAACCTCTTTTCTTAATGTGTGTATGCCGTTTATGCCTCCAAATCAGAGAATAATATCTGTGGAAGATACGCGGGAATTGCAGCTGCCTGAGTATCTGTATTGGTGTCCTTTGAATACGCGGCCAGCTAATCCGGAGGGTAAAGGCGAGGTTTCCATGCTTGATCTTATAATAAACTCTTTGAGGATGAGGCCTGATAGGATTATTATGGGTGAAATCCGAAAGCAAAGAGAAGCTGAGGTCTTATTTGAAGCTATGCATACTGGACACTCTGTTTATGGCACGCTTCACGCAGACACCTGTTCACAGACCATAACTCGGCTTGTGAATCCTCCCATAAGCATACCTGAAAGTATGCTTGATTCAGTTCATCTAAATGTTGTAATGTTCAGGGACCGGAGGCTTGGTGTAAGACGAGTCTTTGAGGTTGGTGAATTCATCGAGGAGAAAGACCCTACCACTCGGATGGTTCATTTCAATCCAAATATACTCTATCGATGGGATCCGAAAACGGATGAAATAGTTCAGATGGTAAAGGGGGATATACTCATATATCATAAAATTGGGGTACACACTGGATTATCCTATGAGGAGATTCTGCAGGATCTTAACCTAAAGAAGAAGATTCTTGACTGGTTGGTTGAACATAATCTGCATTCGATCGGGGATATGGGTAAAGTCATGAACAGGTATTATGTAGACATGGATGCGGTTATAGATGTTGTAAACAATAATGGCGATCCTAAACGGTTGCTTGAATAATCTGTTTTTTGCCTATGAGACTATAGAAGTTTGCAGCCTCAAAGAGTCTCTGAGGTGTCAGATAGCCTATACTTTTACCTGAGTCTACTACTAGCCAGAACTCCTTGCTAAGCAGCTTCCCTATAGTCTCTTCTGCATTCAGGTTAGCGTCTATGACATCGAAATGTCTTCTTGTGATGTCTCGTACAGTTAATGTGTCTATATCTGTTTTATTTAACTCTTTTATGTCCTGTACATTTAGGATGCCTATGACCTTGTCGTTGTAGTCTGACACTGGATAATGATTTTGGTTAGGTTGTGCTATCAGTTTAAGAAATTGTGTTATGGTGGTTGATTCATTAACATGGTGCATATCCTTTACTGCGATTGCACCTATTTTGAGTCCTCGTAGGGCATGTTTTATTTTCACTAGCTGCAGTTCACTGTTGCCTGCATAATAAAGAAATACCCCTATTAAAACAAGCCAGAAGTTGGAGAATAATCCTATGATCACCATAAAAAACGAGATTAGTTGGCCTAGTCGCACGGCATTCTTAGTAGCCTTAAGGTAATCCATCCAAAGTGCCAGGACTGCGCGGAAGACTCTGCCTCCGTCCATTGGGAAACCTGGCACTATGTTAAATAACCCTAAGATCAGGTTCACCCAGAGCATTCCGCTTAGTATGAATGTTGGATCTGTGATGTTTGCGCTTCCTGTTGAAAGCTGCTCTAACACAATGCCGTAGCTTATAGGGTCCAGTGGAGTGAAAACAAAAACCATGTAGATTATTGCTGCGAGAACAAAGTTTGATAAGGGTCCTGCAATAGATATTAAAAGCTCTTTTTTCGGGTCTTCAGGAACCTCGATGCTTGCAAGACCTCCTATGGGTGTCAACATTATTTTTGGAACATCTATGTTTAAACTCATGGCAACAAGGGAGTGTGTTAATTCATGCATTAAAACAACTGCAAAAATACTCAGCCAGAAGACCATATTAGCAAGGCCTAGCATACTTACCAAAAGAAGAAAGAATATGAAGGTTATATGTAGTTCAACAGAAATTCCGAATACACTGAAAATCCTATACGAATATTTCATTATTATCAACCACGCGGCATCGCTGTGATCCCTGTTCTGGCAACTATTTTTATCCGCATTTCCCTTACTAAATCAATGAATGCGTCTATCTTTTTTGAATCGCCGGTTATTTCAATCGAGATTGTCTCAGAGTTAACATCAACAATGCGTCCTCTGAAGGCATTTGAATATTGCATTATCTGGGATTTCTGTGATTCTTTTGGTGCATTGATTTTCACAATACAAAGTTCTCTGCAAACAGAGTCGTTAACAGAGAGGTCAGTAACCTTTATAACGTTCACAAGCTTGTTCATTTGTTTCTCTATTTGTTCAAGTATCTTATCATCCCCTGAGGTAAGGATTGTCATCCTTGCAATCCCTATCTTTTCTGTAGGCCCTACTGTGATACTCTCTATGTTGAATCTTCTTCGGGTGAACATTGAAGCAACCCTCTGCAATACTCCTGGTTCGTGTTCAACAAGCGCGGTGAATATATGTGTTCTCATCTTCTCCATTAAACTATTATTTTTCAATGTTAAAAAACATGTTTTAACACAAGATAAAATACATCTCTCTTATAAAGGGCTGTTATAAAATACTAAAACAGTAAAAAAATAGTGATTTATATAAAATGGCTGAGAACGTAAGAGAAGAGTATCCTGAAGGGGGGGAACTTATAATAGGGACTGTTGATAGCATATTTAGGCAGGGCGCATTCATATCTCTAGACGAGTACGGTAACAAGAGAGGTATGTTGCATTTATCTGAGATATCACCTAAGTGGGTTCGGAATATCCGGGACTATGTTAGAGAAGGACAGAAGGTTGTTTTGGTTGTTCTTAAAGTTAATCCAAGTAGAGGGCATATTGATTTGTCTTTGAGGAGGGTCACTGACGCTCAAAGAAAGGAAAAACTCCAAGAGGTTAAACAGAAGCAGCGCAGTAAAAAGCTTCTTGAGCTTCTTGCAAAGGAACTTAAACTTTCAGCTGAGGAGATGGTTTCCATTAAAATGGAAGTGGAAAATAAATTTGATTCTCTGTATGCTGGATTGGAAGCGGTTGCCTCAGACAGCAGCAACATGGATAAATTAGATATAACTAAGGAATGGAAGCCGCCGTTCCTTGAGCTGATACAAAATAGTATAAAAACCCCTTTGGTGGATATAACTGGTTATGTTAGTTTGAGGTGTTTTGAAGAGGATGGTATTGAACGGATCAGGGAGTCCTTAAAGAAAATAAAAGATTATGATCCGGAGCATAACATTGATGTGGCTTATGTTTCTGCTCCACTATATCGGATAACTGTGGTTGCTAAGGATTATAAGTCTGCTGAAAGGTTACTTAGGAATTCTGCAGAAGAGAGCATAACGTATCTAAATAGATATAATGGCTCAGGTGAATTCTATAGGAAGCTTGCAGATACGGTGGAAAAGTGAAAATCAGGAAATGTCCTGTTTGTGGCGTCTATACTATAGGGGGGTTATGTAATTCATGTAATTCTGAGACGGTTATTGCAAAGCCTGCTAAATTTTCACCTCTTGATCCTTATGGAGTATATCGGAGGCGGATGAAGAAAAAAATCCTGGATGAATGATATGTGGTCATATATTTTTATATGATAAAGAAAATAACTAATATGAAGAAAATAGTTTTGATTTTATTCTGCTTACTTTCTATGTTTTCGTTCGCCGCCTGCGCTCAAGAGTTAAATGGTGAGGCATTTGTGATTGTGGATATGATGAATGCCTTTTTGATTGTGATCTGTTCCATATTCATATTTGCAATCGTCGGAACTTTGAGGAATAAAAGCCTTTTGGCACTCATTAAGTCTGCTCATTTTTTTAGGATTAGGAGTGTTATTACTGCTTGGACCCTTCTTGGTTCGGCTGTTTTGCTTTATGCAATGACTGAGATGCTTTTTGCTTTCAAGGTATTAACGGATGGTGCAGCTTATAGGCTCCTGAAAACCGTTTTTGGTGTATTTTTTTCAGCGGGGTTGTTCATACAGTATCGGGCGATTATAACCTATGTAAATCAAATGAAATCAGCTGTGACAAAAACAAATGACAGTAAAGAGGAGGAAAGTTAACCTGTTTTTTTTGAATTTTGTATTATATTCTTCGTTTCTAAAATACCTTACTGTGATGAGTTCGGATTATATTAAATCCTGGGTTGGTGGCATAGAAGAGTATATTCCAGGGAAAACCTTCAGAGATTGTATCAAGCTTGCATCCAACGAAAACAACTATGGTCCATCTCCTCTGGTTGTGGAAGCTATTCAAGAGGCAGCATCCAATATAAGCATGTATCCTTGCAGGGACTTGGATGTGAGAGATGCTGCGGCGAAGTACTGTGGTTTGGAGGGTGAAAACATAATTCTTGGAAATGGTTCAGATGAATTAATAGATCTTATATTGAAGGCTTTCAAAGGCCCGGTTCTTGGTTTTAGTCCTACGTTTTCATATTACCGGATTTGTTCTACAATATTTAATGAGCCCTATTTTGAAGTGAAGCTAAACACTGATTTTAGTCTGTCATCCAGTGAATTTATAGCGGAATCTAGGCGGGCTAACATACTTTTTTTATGTAACCCTAATAATCCCTCGGGTTCGGTTATACCTAAAAAAACAATAAAAGAAATTCTTGATGAAGGCAAGATAACTGTTGTTGATGAAGCATATTTTGAATTCTGTGGTGTATCTGCTGTATCTTTTCTAAAGGATTATGATAATCTAATTGTCTTGAGGACGTTTGCAAAGGCCTTTGCGTTAGCTGGTTTAAGAATAGGTTATGGTATATCAAACCCTGAGATAGTGCGGTTGTTGTGTAAGGTAAAGCAGCCTTTTAATGTTAATTCTGTTGCACAGGAAGCCGCTCTTGCAGCTTTGGATGATGTAGCTTACATGAAGTCGACGGTTGATGCAATGAAAACGGACAGAAAACGCACATATACTGCCCTATCTGATCGGTTTGATGCCTTTAAATCCTATGCGAATTTTGTTCTAGTAGATACATCTCCTCTTAGTGCAGGTGAATTCTTTAATCGGCTTCTTAAGGAGGGTATCATCATCAGAGAATTCGGCAGATTTGAAGGTTTTCCAGGGGAATACTGTAGGATAAGTATTGGAACACATGAGGAGAATAAAAAATTATTGGACGCATTAGATAAAATCTGATTAAGCGGGTATATATTAGTGTTTTCCAATATTTCTTTAAAGAATATTTTCCTTTTTTTGGGACCGTAGGGTAGCTTGGTCATCCTTCCGGCTTTGGGAGCCGGTGACTCGTGTTCGAATCACGACGGTCCCATACAAATAATCTTGGCATATCCTCGTTCACGTTTTTATTGATTTAATTATCTCGTTCATATCCTCGCCTGAGTCAGTGATTTTTTGTATGTTCAGTCCTAGATGGATTGCTGCGAAGAATCCTATCAGGAGGGGGATGAAGAAGAGATAGAATCTGTTTATTATGGTTGCTGCTGCAGCTGTTGCTCCAAGCATTCCTTGTT
>JAUWTD010000019.1 GCA_030609775.1 Candidatus Altarchaeota archaeon | reverse complement strand
TATAACATCGGCAAGTGATATTCGTCTTGTGCATCAGCTGCTAAAAGAGATTGGAACAGATTCAGGGCTGGCCGAATATGGCTTAAAGGATATACGAGATGCAGTGAATGTAGGAAGTGTGAGTAAACTCATTATATGCGATAGCTTGTTTCTAAGTAGAAGACAGGAAATAGAGCCCTTAATGAATGCCGTAAGATCCCGTGGAGGAGGGATACATCTCATAAACACCCAGGGAGAGGCGGGGAAACAACTTCACGCACTTGGCGGGATTGGGGCGATTCTTAGATATCAGGTAAAAAGAGGATAGTTGATAATTTTATATATCAGTTTATACACTATTTTATTAGTAGACCATAAAGTCTGTTTTTTTTGGTGTGTTACTTATGGCTTCAAGGAGAGGCGCAAGGAAATATAAGGGTTTAAAGGAGAGGTATCCTGAAAAATTCGCATCAGAAGAGCGGATGTTTTCACATATACGTCGAGGTGACCGGATTTTTATTGGCACAGCCTGCGGTGAGCCACAGTATCTGGTAAAAGCCCTCACAAAGTATGTGAGTTCCCATCCAAAAGCCATCTTTGATGCAGAGGTAGTCCATGTGTGGACGCTTGGTGTTGCACCATACACTGACTCAAAGTTTGAGTCTAATTTCAGGCATAATTCCTTTTTTGTTGGACGGAATACACGAGAGGCGGTGAATGCAGGTACAGCAGATTACACACCTATTTCTCTTTCAAGTGTACCTAAGTTATTTTATAACGGTCTTGTATCAATTGATGTTGCATTGATTCAGACATCTATGCCAGACGAACACGGCTATATGAGCCTTGGTGTGAGCGTCGACATTGTTAAAGCTGCTGTGAAAAACGCATCCCTTGTTATAGCGCAGATGAATTCCCTGATGCCTCGCGTCTATGGGGATGGATTCATTCACGTAGATGAGGTGGATTACATGGTACCCTATGATGAACCGGTTCTCTTATATGGGTTAGATGACGATGACCGAGTCGCTGATTTAGTGGGTTCTCATGCAGCACGCCTAATACATGACGGAGATACCCTGCAGGTAGGATACGGAAGCCTAGCTAATGCAGTGGTATCCCACCTACATAATAAAAAACATTTAGGGATACATACCGAGCTTATGTCTGATGGCATCGCAAAACTTATGGAATCAGGGGCAGTAGATAACTCAAAGAAGACAATAAACCGAGGAAAAACTGTTGCATCATTTTGCATGGGTTCTGCGAAGTTGTATAAGTACATAGACAATAATCTTGCAATACAGTTCAGGACCATAGACTACACAAACAACCCCCTGGTTATAGCAAGGCATGATAACATGACCTCAATAAACAGCGCCTTCCAGATAGATTTCACAGGCCAGGCTACTGCAGAATCTATTGGACATATTTTTTATAGTGGAATAGGCGGCCAAACCGATTTTATGCGAGGCTCAGCTCTTGCAAGAAACGGGAAAACAATACTTGCCTTAAAGTCGACTTCAGAAGACGGCAAACAATCCAATATTGTTCCATTCCTCCAGCAGGGAGCCGGAGTAACCCTCAATAGAGGTGATGTCCACTATGTTGCAACAGAGTATGGAGTATGCTACCTCCACGGCAAAAACATAAGAGAGAGAACGATGGACCTCATTTCATTAGCTCATCCAAGATTTAGGGCGCAGCTATTAGAGGAGGCAAAGAAATATAATTTAGTGTACCCGGATCAGGCGTTTATTCCCGGAAGCAGAGGAGAGTACCCTGAAGCCTTGGAGAAGTATAAGACAACGAAGACATCCCTTGAGATACTGCTCAGACCAGTGAAGATAAGTGATGAACCCCTGTTAAAGGATTTTTTCTATTCTCTTTCAGATGACAGCATGTATCATAGATTCATATCTTTACGCAAAGATATGCCCCATAGCCGCCTACAGGATTTTGTTGTCATAGATTACACAAAACAGATGATAATTTTGGCATTGATTGAAAAAGAAGAAAAAGAAGAGATCATAGGAGTCGGCCAATATCACATAAATGGAATCATACATACTGCAGATGTTGCATTCGTTGTGAAAGACAACCACCAGAATGAAGGCGTAGGCTCTGAATTACTCTCGTATCTTACCTATCTTGCAAAAAAACAAGGCCTCCTGGGTTTCACTGCAGAGGTTTTGATGGATAATGCCCATATGTTTCATCTCTTCAATAAGATGGGATTCGACATCCAGAAAAAGAGAGATAAGGGCATATATGAATTAAAGATGATATTTGGAGAAGGATTGAATGACCAATAAACCAGACATAAAATATCTTTTTGAACCGCGTTCTGTTGCAGTAATCGGGGCATCACATAACAGACAAAAGATCGGTTACAGGATTCTGGAAAACATCATCTCAGGAGACTACACTGGAAGCATATATCCAATAAACCCCAAAGGCGGAGAAATACTCGGCCTTAAAGTATATGAGAGCCTTGACGATGTTAACGGCAGAATTGATGTAGCAGTCATTGCAATACCTGCCAGAATAGTGCCTGATGCACTTAAAGCGTGCGCAAGGAAAGGTGTGATGTTTGTTCCGGTAATATCTTCAGGATTTTCAGAGATAGGTAATAACATAGAAGAGAAAAAAATTGTTGAATATGCCCAAGAGAATGGAATGCGCATACTTGGACCTAACATATTCGGGTTATATTCAGCTAATTCATCTCTTAATGCAACATTTGGCCAGAATAATGTGCGGGCAGGAGATGTGGCGATAATAACCCAAAGCGGCGCCTTAGGGATCTCAATGATGGGTAAGACCACGGTAGAAAACATAGGTCTTTCAGCAATGGTTTCTGTTGGAAATAAATCAGATATTGATGAAGCAGATCTCTTAGGTTACCTGGTAAAGGATGATAACACCAAAATAATCTTGATGTATATTGAAGGAGTGCATGAAGGTGAACAGCTTATCTCGGCCCTTAAGCATACAACCAAAAGAAAACCGGTTATTGTGATAAAATCAGGTAGATCAAAGAGGGGTGCAATGGCTGCAGCATCACATACCGGATCCCTTGCAGGTTCAGATAAGATTTTTTCGGGTATAATGAAGCAGTGCGGATCCATGAGATCAGAAAGCATCCAGGAAGCATTGAGGTGGTGTAAGTTTATGTCGTATTCTTCCCAGGCAAAGGGTGAGAACACTGTAATAATCACAAACGGAGGAGGTATGGGCGTCCTTGCTGCAGATGCCTGCGAGAAATATGGTGTGAGCCTATATGATAACATACCCTCCATGAAGAAGATTTTTTCAAACGCGGTTCCAAGATTCGGTTCCGTGAAGAATCCAATCGATATAACCGGTCAGGCAAAGATTGAAAACTATGAAAACGCCATAAAGGCAGCATTGAATAGTGATGAGATTCATTCGATTATATGTTTAGGCTGTGAAACCGCATTCTTTGAAGCTGAGAAACTTTCTTTGATGATAAAAAAGATGTTTCATAAAAGCAGGCCACCTAAGCCGATAGTATTCTCTTTCTTTGGAGGAGGAGATATAGAGGACGCTATCACACATCTGAAGTCTATTGATTTACCAGTGTTCTCTGATGTATATGCTGCAGTATCCTGTCTTGGTGCCTTGCATAATAATTACCGTAACCAGACCTACCGTGTAGACTGTGATGAAGACATTGATTACTCCGAGCTTGGAATCGACACCGATGCCTTAGATGATATCTTGAAGAAGGTACAAGAAGAGGATAGAATTTTTCTCTTCCCATATGAGGCCCATGATGTGATGAATGCCGCAGGGATTAAAACAACCCAAAGCAGAGTAGCACACAATATTGATGAAGCCATAAGGTATGCAGAAGAATTAGGTTATCCTGTTGCTATGAAGGTTGTCTCAAAAGACATTATCCATAAGAGCGATGCAGGAGGGGTTGTGCTTAACATAGACAACCAACAAGAGATTATGGACGCATATGAGGCAATAACCTATAACTGCAAAAAACATAAACCGGATGCACACATAGAAGGCGTAGAGATAGCAAAGATGGCAGCAGATGGCGTAGAAATAATAGCTGGCGCAGTCAGGGATAAATCCTTTGGCCCGGTTGTGATGGTTGGTTTAGGTGGAGTCTATGTGGAGGTGATGGATGATGTCTCATTTAGGGCTTTCCCGTTAAGCAAAAGAGAACTCAACGAGATGATAAGTGAAATAAAGGCTTACCGGCTTCTTCTCGGAGTCAGAGGAGAGAAAAAGAAAGATATTAACTCTCTTGCTGATACTATTATTAGGATAGGTTTCATCCTCAAAAGATACCCTGAGATCTCCGACATAGAGATTAATCCACTTATCGTCTATGATGAAAATAAGGGAGTTAGAGCGCTTGATGTGAGAATACTTCTATCAAAAAAAAAAGAGGTGAATAAATGAAAAAACTTGTAATCGCGTCAACAAACAAAAACGCAGGCAAGACAACCATTGCCGCAGGTATCGCAAAGACCTCAGATAAAAGCATAGGATATATTAAACCATTCGGCGACCGGCTGATATACCACAAAAAAAGGTTATGGGACCATGATGTGCTTCTTATGTCTGATATCTTAGGTTTGGGAAAGAAACCAGATTATGCAAGCATAGGGTTTGCCCACGCCAAACTAAGATACATGTATGATGAAGAAACAACAAAAAAGAAGATTCTTGAAATGGTAGCAAATATAGGAGAAAACAAGGAACTTATGCTTATTGAAGGAGGATATGATCTCAGCTATGGCGCATCAGTTCATCTTGACCCAATCTCTATTACAGATTATGTTAAAGGCAGGCTTCTGCTTGTCGTTGACGGTGAAGACTACAACATAATGGATAACCTAATGTTCATCAAAAAATACATCGACGTCGAGAACGTGAATCTTGCAGGTATCATAATAAACAAGGTAAAGGATGTTGAAGATTTCAAGGAAACCTATTTAAATGACATCACCTGCAGCGGCATAGAACTCTTAGGTATCCTGCCATATAATAAAGAGTTAACATATATGCCAGTATCCTATCTGGCAGAACATATATTCGCCAAAGTCATTGCAGGAGAAGAAGGCATAGACAAGATAATAAAACACATTTTTGTAGCAGACATGTCTGCAACCGCCGCCTTGCAGAATCCCGGCTTCAAACAGGAAAATAAACTCGTCATCACAGGAGGAGACCGGTCTGATACAATCCTTGCAGCAATCGAACACGATACATCCTGCATTATCTTAACAAACAATATCATGCCTTCTCCAAACATCATATCCAAGGCAGCTGACGCCCAGATCCCGCTGCTGTTAATCCCCTGCGACTCATATCATGCCACAATGCAGATAGAACGCATAGAGCCCTTGCTTTCAAAAGATGACACAAAGAAAATAAATTTGATTGCAGACATGATAAAAAAACACGTAGAAAAACATGTAGAGATAGGATGGTAAGAGAGTCCTTAAAGACCGGGCTTGGCTTTGGCTTGACCTCGGGCATAATCACAACACTTGGCTTGATGGTTGGCCTATATTCCGGAACAAACTCAAAACTTGCAGTCATCGGAGGCATCTTAACGATCGCAATAGCGGACTCTTTTTCTGATGCCCTGGGAATACATATATCTGAAGAATCCAAGAAAACAACAACAGAAAAACATGTCTGGGAATCTACTCTCTGCACATTCTTCACTAAACTATTTTTTGCATTAACCTTCCTTATCCCGGTTCTCGTTTTCCCGCTTAAGAGTGCTGTTTTAGTCAGCATCATTTGGGGGATGATGCTTCTTGGACTCTTCAGCGCATATATTGCAAAATCCAACAAAGACAAGGTCTTAAATGTAGTAGTAGAACATGTGTTCATCGCCCTGTTGGTTGTCGTTATAACCTACTATGCCGGACAGAGTATAGCACAAATATTCGGTTGACAGATTACTGCCATCTTTTGAGCCGAGGTATTCCACCTGGAATTCGGTTGACAGATTACAACCATCTTTTGAGCCGAGGTATCAGGGTTTTTGCAATGTTTTCAGCCTGCTCTTTACTTATCTCCACCTCAGACCCCATCCTTGAAGCCACCTTCTCAACCATATCATCCAAACTTATATCTGGTTCAATGAATTCCCCGTTCTGAAAACAACGAATACAGTATTCTTTGCTTCTAAGGCCTGCCGCAGTCGTCCCAAACTCAACAGGATTCTTTAAGGGAATCCCACAGCTCTGACAATATACCCTCTTGTTTTCCATATCATTCATATCATCCGTATTATCCATGTTAATCTTATTCTTTGATTTTTTTATGTTAAATATGTGTTAAGGAATTTATTCCCTTATCTTCTTAAGTATTATCTATGTCATTTAAGGGAAATGTTACATACGTATCTGGAAAAAATCTTGCATCATCTCTTGGACGTAAGGGAACAGAAAGCGACGTAACCTTATACAACAATAAAATAGATGACACCATATTATCTTTTGTTGAAGCATCCACGTACCCAGATAAGATACAGTCCCTGGTTTCTGCGTTGAATATGGCAGACCAGGCGCTATTAAAGGTCGAGTCAGTTGATGCATCTTTTGCTGAAACCGTCCTCACACTTAACGCAGCAGATATGAAGAAAGGATACATCATTCTTGGAGACAACGTAAGGTATGAGGACCTTAAGAGGTTTATAGCAGATACAGTGGTCTTGGATTACCCTGTTATCGAAGAACAGATAATGGAGGTCCGAAAACAGCTTTCCAGGCTTAAACCTGGAAAAGAAGGCTGCCCACTAGTTCAAATAGATCACTCATTCAGCGTCAAAGGAGTAGGAACCGTTGCCTTAGGTGTTGTGAAACAGGGAACACTAAAAAAATATGATGACATATTAATCTACCCAAAAGAGAAAGAATCAACCATAAAATCTATCCAGGTGCACGATGTTGATGTCTTAGAGGCATCCGGCGGCTCAAGGGTGGGATTAGCGTTAAAAAACATAAACCCCGAAGATGTTCCCCGCGGCTCCGTCATATCAACTAATCCCTCTATTGAGTCGACTAAAACCCTTGAATTAGATTTCTCTCTTTCAAGGTATTCCCCTATAGGATTAGGTGAAGGAGACATCTTTTTAGTGAACGCACACCTAAACTATGTTCCAGCAAAAGTGCTTTCAGGCAGCCTTTCCCGGGGAGAAACAGGAAGGCTTTTATTAGAACTTGACAAAAAACTGCCAAAAATACCCGGCAGGATTCTTGCCCTAGACCCGGGGAAAAAACCTCCAAGGGTTTTTGCATACGCCCAGATGTAACAAAAGCTATTTTTACAGGAACCTGATATCCACTTCCAAACCATCTTGTGTCGGATACTCTTCTACTATGGCTGATGCAAAACCTTTTTTGTTTAACTTTTTGCCATATTTTTTCGCAACCTTAACGGATGTGAGAAGCCTCAGCTTGTATTCGTCTACTTTTATTTCATCCTCAGCTAACCCAAATTCTGTGATGAAACCGGCTCTTGCTTCCACGAGCCGGTTTAAAAGATTCTTTTTTTCGGTTTCACTTAACTCTTTTATTTTTTTTCTATACGAAAACGACGGCTTAAATTCCTCCAAATATAATACCCCCCTTATAAGCATACCTTCATCAGTTACCTTATCGAATCTTTCAGCTGCGTTTTTTGCTCTCTTCTTTATCCTCTTAGCCATCTGCACCGCATCCTTCAGCTTACAGGTACAGTAGTGTACCCTGAATTGGTATTCTTTCTCTAAGATATAATGCATGAGGTCTAATGCAAGCTCTTCACTCCCACAGACCCCATAGGATGCATCGTCTTTTGTTGTATATCCTCTCTTTGTGATCTGGTTTGCTTTCGTGTCAGCTACTTCAAGCTCGTTTATGTTAAGAAAACTTATCCGGCCGTCAAGGAAGTCGATGAGTTTCTTTGTTTCTTTTTCGTATCCAGGAATAGCGGGTATCTCAACTCCCACACTCCACCCAAATTCCCCTGCAAGATCTATTTTATCCCACGCTAAATCATCCCAGAGAAGAGGATGAAAACGGATCTCATCAAGTCCGGCTTCATGCAGGATACGAAGCCTATCTTTTGAGGTGTTCTCCGGCGTCGTATATAAGTGTATATGGAATCCGCTGCCGTATTCTTTCTTTAACATATCTATGATTTTTGCTGTTCTCTTAACAACCCACAAAGGATCCCCTCCAGTTATGCCGGCTCCCTTGGAGTCACATAACCGAATTTCTTCTCTTATTATTTCAAGCTGCTTTTCAGTTAGTCTTCCGGCAAACCCGGTATCCCATTCATTCGCATAAACAACGTCTTTGTTTTTTTTCTCGTCAGATATCGGACAATAAAAACAGCTTCGATTACATAACCCAGTAACAAATAATACACTCTTTTCTCCTCTAACGCAGAGTTTACATCCCATGGGAAGGGATCCGATCCGGTGTGAATGATAGGGTGTTTCCTTGATTTTTTGTTTTTTCATTTACTTTATTCAAGTGTGGCATGCCTCTTTTTTAGGTCGGCCTCCTTTTTCTGCAGCTTAATCATTAGCCCTGCTATGATTCCATCAAAGAAGACCATCACAGAATCCTCAAACAATGTCCCCAACGGAGTCAATGAACTGTGGGTTCCTTCTATCTGGTGTTTTAGGTGGTCTTTTTCTATGTCGATTTTCGTCCTACCTTTCACAATAACAACATAGTCTGATGTTTTAGCCAGGCTTGATTCCATATAGGATGTTACAGCAAGTATTTTTGAGCCTACGCCTTTTGCGGTTTTCGCTGCATGAACTACAGAGTTAGTCTCACCTGAACCAGATAAGGGTATAAACAGGTCTTTTTCTGTTAATGCAGGCGTCACACTTTCACCTATAACGTATACTACCTGACCTAACTGCGCAAGCCGCATCGCAAAGGCTTTACTTACAAGACCTGAACGTCCCGCACCCATGAGAAAAATCTTGTCTGCATCAATTATATGATTTATCATATCTTCTATCTGTTTATCATCTAGTTCATTTATTGTTCGGTCTATGTGTTCTGCTATCTGAAGCATCGCATTCTTAACTGGCATACATTATTATTATGTTTCAAAAAATAAATTAGGGTTTTATTGCCTGGATTCCAATGATTTAATAAGATGAATACACGGATCCTGACTTTGTTGGTTCTAGGAACTTTATTGTTTTCCTGCTGCATACAGCCGCCAGAGAATGAAACGCAAACAACGTCAACTGCTATAACCTCAACCTCATCATCTACCTCCACAACATCGTCTTCGTCAACTACCTCTTCAACCACAACATCAACAACCCTGCCAATTCTTAGAACCAGCAGCGACATACGGATTGCAGGCTACCAATTTAAGGCCCCTTATACGCCTGAAAAAAGCTTCCTCTATGAGGAATGGGTCATATTAAAGAATACCGGCGACGTTACAGTGAACTTAACTGACTGGAGAATCAAAAACAAAAACTATAAAGACACATTTATTTTCAATGAATTCTATCTTACACCCGGAGCATCAGTTAAGATACGGACCGGGGAAGGCTGGGATACCGCAGAAGACATGTGCATGAACCGAAAGGATCCGTTCTGGGATAATGAAATAGACACAATAACACTATTTGACAGCGAACTGAATCTAGTGGAAAAACTCAGGGGTCTTGCAAGAGCAAGCTACTCAATAGATTAGATAATAGATTAGGTTAGGGATGAATCTTAACTACCCTGACTATGATCTCTTCTCCACCACATAACCTGACTGCATTATTTTTGTTTAAAAGAGACATATGCGCCCTCGAATAAGGGTATTTATCTGATATACCGCAGCATAGTTCGGTGCATTCAATCTTCCATGCAACCTTTCCAAAAGAGGGCGTATAGAATCGGCCGACCCTCAACAGATTATGCGAATATTTTTTGAAGGCATTAAAATTTCTTGCACCAAATTTTTTAAGTATCTTAAGTATCATCCCCTTATCCAAGGCCACCGGAGAAAAAACAAATTGGGAGATATGGTCTTTATAAGAGTATATAGGCAAAATATCCCGGCCTTTTAGATACTGTATAATCCCCGAGGTATCAGAATCAGGGTCTATTTCCAACATAAGAACGTGTCTACCAGTTCCCGGAACCGTAGAAGATATGGCAAAACCAATATAGTGGTCGGCTGAGGGGATGGAGGAGAACCCCTCAAGCCAGGATTTTCGAGTAAAGCGAAGCGCCGTCATCATCTCCCGTAGAAGACTCAATCCCCCATAATCTATTTTAGGAATCCTTCCTAAAAACTCTTTTACTTCCAAGTCAAGGTCTTTCTCCTGGAGGGGATAACACATATATCCACTCTTAGAGTTGTGGGTGTAGGGTATCCGGGTAATCCTTCGAATGTCTTTTAAAACCACTAAATCTACATTCAGTTTTTTTTCCAGGACCTCTTGAGCTATTTTTTTCCGGAATTCTTTAGCTTCAAACTCCCGTTCCTTAGGTTCCGGGCTACGGTAGGTTACAGGGTCTTTTACTGATACATGGAATCCCTTCGACCCAGAGAATGCAATATAATTAATCGTCCATCCGTTTCCATTAATGAACTCTAGTACGTGTTTTGTGTCTTCTCTTGCTTTTTTTACAACACTGCATATGTTTTTCTCTTTTACGTCTACATCAAAAAACAAGTCACAACCCAAAAAAATAGTATCATAATTGCCTTCTTTTTTCTCTTGGGTTACCTTCCCCGGGTTAAGCCACTTTGCGGTTGAATAATATGCGTCCTGGGCTCTTTTCTTATTTATGTAATCTAAAAGATCGGATAGTTCCCTGAATTTTTTATTAACCTTACAGAATTTTTTTTCTGAGTTTACAAACCGTATATGCCTAAATCTCAGATCAGAAATAATTTCAGGGCATAATTCCATACTATCTTATGACGCCGCTGCTTTGTTCATCGGTGATGAGGGGACTGTTAAGATATTCTTTTGATTCCACATAAGCCCTAAGGGCTTTGCCGATTTCCTTGTCTTTGCTGGCAAGCGTCAGCAATTGGTCTTTAATCATCCAAGGAGGCCCAGGCTTTATCTTACCTGAAAGAAACACCTCCAAAGATTTGTATCTCCCCCTGAAACGACGTTTGGCAAACCCAAATAATTTACTTAAAAAGCCCATAATAAGGGATTCAGTACAGAGGTTAATATATGTTAAAGCAACCTAATCTATTCTTTTATCTCTACCCGGGTTACATATAAGGTACTGCATCCTTTATCCTTCCAGTATCCGTTATCCTGTAGGCTGGTTATCCGCTTAACCTCATATCCTTCTATCTCCGCTATTGTGCCGTAACCTATTTTCTCTATTTTCCGATATATGCTGATATCTGCAGGTATTGCATGGATGAGATTTATCCGGCCAGAGGGTTTATTTATCATACCTCTCCAAACCAAAACATGATGTATGACAATGGTCTTTACTTTATCCTCCTCGGTAAAATCTCCCGAGGTTACAAGTAGGTCATGAGTCATCACAGGTAATTTTCTCTCATTATTCCTTGATATGTGCCTTATCTTTCCAACATATATGCTTTTCTCTTCGGATTCAAACGTCATCCTCCACCGGGATCCATCATATTCTATGACCCGGTCTTGGCTTACACTCATACCAGAGATCACAGTCGGCTGATCTATATGAAGAAACTCGAATACACCATACACTGCCACGGCAAGAACCAGCAAAAACAGAACCTGCCTTAAACGATTAGGTTTATAGTTACCGCACATTTTATTGGTTTCCCACCTTATTCAAACACGTTTACAGTTAAATAATAGATTAAAGAGAAAAAAAATATCTTATCCCCCCAAAAAAAAAAAGATTTTGTCGCCTCAGACCTTCAGGTCTTCCAATAGAGAAGATATGATTCACTCCCGCGGGTCGCTCACCTAAATTTTTTTTTTGCTACAGTAAAAACTTCATATATTCATGCACTCGGATATGTCATGAAATTCATATTTTATTCATAAAACATAGCCTCTCGCATCCTCAATTAAACCAAACCCTGAACCTAGTTTACTTGTATCAATATCGCAGTCTTCCATGAATATATCCGTAACCTCGCTTAAGTATTCCCTATAGGTGAATGAACCAATTTTTTTAAATATGAATTTATGCGAAGAATAGGACGTTAAAGAGATAAAAAATTTACCTTTATTTGCTGTAATTATCCATCGAGGATTCTTTTTCCCAAATCTCTTTACATTTAAATCTTTGAAAATGTATTTTTTATCTTGGATATTATCATAAAATGCAAGTATAGACCGTAGCTTGTGATTATGTATAGATATTTCTATCCGGGGCTCAAAATAAGTCAATATAGAACCATTTGAAAACACAATTCTCCCCCAATACCATGGAACAAAAGGGCCGATTACAACAACTTTTTGAACATAGCATTTTCCTGTGAACTTTTCTCCATTTAACATTCCGGTAAAATCAGAATACAGGTTTATTAAAGCAAAACCAGCAAATGACTTAAAATAGTTGCTAAACTCAAAAGAATTTGAATTATCTAGGGGTTTGGTTATTTTGAGGTCGGCAATTTCTTTGTTTTTTTTAGATAGATTAAGAGAATAATTAGGGAACTTTCCTTTGTAGCTTACCTTATTTTGTTTATCAGAAGCTATAATCTCGTTAGGATTTATTGATATTAGACTTCCCCCATCCATTATTAAATCTTTTTTATCACTGTAACCCCAAACAGTCATATATCCATTTCTTCCTTTACCTTTTTTGCACCGTATTTCTTTTTGATTAATTTTAATGGTCCCAACGATATCGCCAAACATCACAAGGAGCTGTCTTTTGTCTTTAGGTTTTGTTGATGCAAATTTCATAAACCAATATTCTTTCCCGGTAGGGGGCAAATCTTCAAAACAAAAAAACATAGGATCTATTTCCTTCGCGGACTTTTTTGTTTTTTTAAGTTTTATTAAGGAACCATACTTTGAATTAATCTGTTTTATTTTTTCTTTTAAGTGCCTTTTTTCAATATGGGACAATGTCTGAATATATTTATCCAGTGTATTAAACACATTATCAGTCATTTTTTTTATTTCCATATCCTTTATCCCATTAGACTTAATGCGATATAAATACAGCAGCTAAAATCCACTCTCCGCATCTTTCCTTAACCAATTCAATCTAACCCTACACTAAATGATAATTCCATAATCCACATGAAACTGCCCCTAAATTTATCGTCAAATCCTCCACATCTAAGCCAATACCTTTAAATTTGGTAATCTTCTATTGTTTTTTTTCCACGACAGCAAATATGTTTCCAGCGTTTACGTCGACGTCAAAATAAAAGAGAAAAAAGGGTATCTTACATAAAGAATCCATCACATAAAGCCATAATAGGCGGGAGAAAAGTAGCTTTAATAATTAGATTAGTTATTAGAAATAACCACCACCTCCAGGATATAGGGCGTTAGGCGTCCTTTGTAAAGCCCTCGCCGGGATCTGAACCCGGGACTTCTTGCTTACCAAGCAAGCGCTCTACCAGGCTGAGCTACGAGGGCAGGGGGGTAGAGTTATAAAGGTTAAAATAGGTTGTATAGATATTATTTTGTAGGTTTTCATTAAATTTCAGTTTATTATTAAGGGAATTATGTTACCGAAAAAGAAACCCGTTAATGCAATAATCATTCCAAGGATCATCATTCTCTGGCTTAAAGCAGGATTCATTGTAAGCGCGACAAGGAACACTATGTCGGCTATCCCTATGAGTATTCCGTAGACATATATGTTAAAAAAGGCTAGATGCATAAAAAAAGGTATGAAGCTTACTATTATTGCACTTAATGTGAATAGGGTTATTAGGGTTTTTGTTCTCTTCACCCCTATCTTGATTGGCAGGGTTAAGGCGTATCTTTTTTTGTCGCCTTTTATGTCTTCAATGTCTTTTACCATCTCACGTGAAAGGGTTATGAGAAAAGAACATACAGTAAGTATTGCAATCAACTGCATTTCTTTCATAGAAGAGATGTTCATTCCCTCCTGTACTGTGGCAGCGACTCCAAAGATAAAAATAGATGAAACAAGAAAACTTATCGATAGATTAGAGATGAACAAGAGTTTCTTGGAGTACATTGCATAGATTACCAGTATAACCGAGTTCAGGAAGGCTATTCCCAGACAGTAATTGTTTACGTTTTTTGAAAACCCTAGACCTAGAAGAAATAATACAATGGATAACATGAAGGTATCGCTTCTTGATATTCTGCCTGAGGGAATTGGTCTATTCGGCTTGTTTATTTTATCTATTTCATAATCAAAGTAGTCGTTTAGTGCATTCCCTGCCCCAGTCAAAAGGAATGCTGCAAAGCCTGCCGTTAAGACAGATAACCAGACTATCGGTATCCCTGACATGCAAATGAAGGAGGCGCTAACTAACACACCGAAAAAGGTGATTAAACCATTTCGCATCCTCAAAAGCTCCCAAAAGAGTGTAGCTGTTTTTTTGGTGTTTGTAAAGTTCATTATGTTGTAGTCAAATATATTGAAGACAATCTAAAAATATATTGTATATGTTTTAGTATAATGAAAGATATCAAGGAGAAAAAACAGAAAGGTTTCCTCGATAAACAGCTTGGAGACGAGGAGAAGATAAGGGCATTTAGAGAGAGAAACAAGATAAAGCCAACGTATAAGATGGTGGATACGTGTGCTGCCGAATTCGATGCAAAGACACCTTACTATTATTCAACCTATGAGGATGAGGATGAGGTGGATGTGTCAGATAGAAAGAAGGTTGTGATCCTTGGTTCAGGACCTATCCGGATCGGACAAGGTATTGAATTCGATTGCTGCACTGTGCAGGCAGTCTTTGCTTTAAAGGAGATTGGCGTGGAGACGATCATAATAAATAATAACCCAGAGACCGTATCAACTGACTTTGATATCTCTGATAAACTCTATTTTGAGCCGATAACCCTTGAAGATGTGTTAAATGTCATAGAAAAAGAATCAAATAATCTGCTTGGAGTGATGGTCCAGTTTGGCGGACAGACTGCTATCAACCTATCTCTTCCTTTGAAGGAACAGGGGGTAAGAATTCTTGGGACACAGCCAGAGGACATAGACATAGCCGAAAACCGTAATCACTTCGGCAAAATCATTGATAGATTAGGGATGCATTCTGCTGAATGGGGAACAGGCTACAGCTTTAAGGAGGTTAAGGATATTGCAGACAGAATAGGTTATCCGGTTCTTGTAAGACCCAGTTACGTTCTCGGAGGGCGGGCGATGGAAATAGTCCAGGATGCAGCTGAGCTTGAGGAATATATGGAGGAGGCTGCCAAGGTTTCACCGAAGCACCCTATATTAATTGATAAGTTTCTGCAGGATGCAATAGAGTTAGATGTGGATGCGGTCTGCGACGGTGAAACAGTATTGGTTGGGGCGATAATGGAGCATATTGAGGAAGCTGGCGTGCATTCCGGAGACTCTGCGTGTGTTGTCCCACCTCAAACCCTGAGTGAAGAAATACTTGGCAAGGTTGTAAACTATACGAAGAAACTTGCCTTTGCGTTAAACACAAAGGGCTTAATCAATATACAGTATGCAATAAAGGATGGGGTAATATATACCCTTGAAGCAAATCCAAGAGCATCAAGAACTGTGCCTTTCGTGAGCAAAGCAGTTGGCGTATCATTGGCCAAGATTGCAGCAAAGATCATGGTTGGCATGAAGATTAAAGACATGGTAGATGACTTTGATCCGATGAAGAAGCTTAACCATGTCGCTGTAAAAGAGGTTGTTTTTCCCTTCATAAAACTTCCAGGGGTTGATCCTGTGCTGTCTCCTGAAATGAAGTCAACCGGAGAGGTTATGGGAATAGACCATGACTTTGCTATGGCTTATTATAAGGCTCAGATAGCTGCAGGCAATGAGTTGCCTTTGGGCGGTACAATCTTTTTGAGTGTCAGAAGATCAGATAAGCCACAGATACTGGATATAGCAAAAAAGTTTTTTGAAATGGATTTTGAGATAATCTCAACCTCAGGTACGTCAGATTATCTCACAGATAACGGGATAAAAAACCGGAAAATACTTAAAATCAGCGACGGCAGACCTAATGTCCTTGATTTGATGAGGAAAAATCAGATAGATCTTATCCTGAATACACCTACGATAGGCCGAAACCCGAAAAAAGATGGATATATGATAAGATGCAGTGCAGTTGAGTTGAATGTACCTTATATAACTACTATGGCAAGTGCTTATGCTGCAGTGAATGCGATACAACATGTCAGGGACAGAGAGATAGAGGTCAAGTCATGGAATGAATACTTCAACAGATAATCTAGTAGTGTCTTGTCGTGAAATATACTTCTTCAGGCACCCTTTGCACACCCACCTTCTTTTTATAGTGCAGGCCTAAGAGAATCCCTGCGATTAACCCACCTAAGTGGCCTTCCCATGCGACGTTTGGGAAGAATGAAACAAAAAAGAAGATTAAGGCTTCAGCTATCCACATAGGCATCGGAACAGGAATCGGGAATATTATAACCTTGAGGTTTGGTTTCAAAACCGCTAACGCCCCGCCAACAGCAAAAAGTGCGCCTGAGGCCCCTACTACTACGCTGTTGAGGGGTGTGAAAGGTGAGAAGAAGGCTAAGAGCACATATATTAGTGAACCAGTTAGGCCTCCGATGAAATAGATTTTGATTAATTCTTTCTCGTTTATTATCCGCTCAATATATGTTCCAAAGAAATAGAGTGCAAGCATATTCATAAAAAGATGGCTAAATCCCCCGTGTATGAAGATGCTTGTTATTATACGCCAAGGTTCTTCAAACACCGTTGAAGGTATAAGCCCGAACTTGCATGCAGTCCAACTGATATAGGGTCCGCATTTATCATAGACGTTGACTTTGGCAAACCCTATAATAAATATAAATATATTCGTAATGATTACTGCATCAATGAACCTAGTGTATCTTCCAAATATCTTCATTTTAATTATAGCATGCGTTTATTCTCACATATTCTTCGGTTAGATCACAACCCCACGCAATAGCTTCCTCTTTTCCATTGTTTAGGCCTATAATAATCTTTATCTCTTTTTTCTTAAGTATTAGCCGGGCTTTCTCAAGGTTTGACACCTCACCGGCCTTAAGAATGTGTGCTCTCAGATCCCCTGACTCAAAGACTATATCTATTTTTTCAAGTTTTATATCCAACACCGCAGCCAAGGCAGCTACTATCCTCCCCCAGTTCGGGTTTTCACCATAGAATGCAGTCTTCACCAGAGAAGATGAAACAATTGCTTTTGAGGCAGTTTTTGCATCATTCTTTGTTTTGGCTCCGATGACCTCGACTTCAAGGAATTTAGTTGCCCCCTCCCCATCTTTTGCCATCAGTTTAGCCATCTCTTTTGTTGTATGATCTAAAAGAACCTGAAAGTAGTCTATACTACAGGGTTTCTTTTTATTACTCAACAGAAGCACGGTGTCGTTTGGGCTCAAATCCCCATCTATTTCAAGCATGTTGAAGCTGTCTTCTGTGCTTTTTTCTAAGGCATGTTGCAGTTCTTTTCTGCCTAAATCTGCGTTGGTTGTAAGAAAACATAACATCGTAGCAAGGTTAGGTGAAACCATCCCTGAACCTTTTCCTATTGCACCAATCTTTATTCCCTCATACTCAAAGCAGAGCTGTTTCGGCTTAGAATCAGTTGTCATAATTGCTTCAGCGGCCTTCATGCTGCCTTCAGAGGAATTTATGAGCTTAGAGGATACCTGCAAGGTTAACTCCTGAATCTTGTGCAACTTAAGTTTTTTACCGGTTATCCCAGTTGATGCGACGCCTACGTTCTCCGACTTCAAACCAAGCTCCTTTGCAGCCATATCACACATAGCTTCAGCATCAGTTACATCGTCTTTAACGTAGGCGTTTGCGTTCCCGGAGTTCACGATGATAGCCTGCAGACCACCCGGAATCTTCTTTTCATCTACATGAATATGTGCTCCCTTAATACTGCTTTTTGTAAAAACCGCGGCGACATCACATATCTCATCGTTTACGATGACTGCAACACCGTATTTGTCTTCTCTGAGCCCATATGCCTTGAAGTTATCTATACATAATCCTGAATCAGTGGATTTTATGTTCATCATTTAATTATTAAATTTAAAGCTCAAATAATAACATAATGGAAGGTAAGGAAAAGTGTGCCGTATTTGGTATATATTCTAACAAACCGGTTTTTGATTTAATATACTATGGACTCTATTCTATGCAACACCGCGGCCAAGAGTCTGCGGGAATTGCAACCTACACAGACAAGATAGAAATACATAAGGCAGAAGGTCTAGTATCCGAAGCATTCAAAGGCGTTTTTCTTGAGGGATGTGTTGGCATGGGCCATGTCAGATACTCTACTACAGGAGAGTCAGGGATGGGTAATTCCCAGCCGCTGATTATAAATTATGCAGGCGGAAGCTTTGCAGTAGGCCACAACGGAAACCTCATCAATTCCCTGGAGCTTAGAATGCAGATGAAGAGACGAGGAAGCACCTTTGCGACCACAACCGACACAGAAATTATCGCCAAATTGATTGCACAAGAGCATCTAAAGGAGGGTGATTTCGTTAAAGGAATAAAGCAGGCGATGAATCAGCTCAGGGGATCATATTCTCTGGTAATCCTAAAAGACAAAAAAATTATTGCAGTCCGAGACCCTTGGGCCCTAAAGCCTCTTATAATCGGCAGATCAGATAACTCAATTATTGTTGCCTCAGAGAGCTGCGCGCTGGATGCAGTAGGTGCCAAGATCGTGCGTGATGTGAAAGCAGGGGAGATCATTGTCATAGACAAAAACATCAAATCAGATTCGGTCATAAGTGAAAGACTCGCTCACTGCATGTTCGAGTACGTATATTTTGCAAGACCAGACTCAATCATAGATGGCTTGCCTGTCTACGAAATAAGGAAAAAACTCGGTGAAATACTTGCAAGAGACGCCCCGGTTGACGCAGATATTGTTGTAGCCGTACCCGCCTCAGGGATCACTGCAGCAATCGGTTACGCAAGAGCCTCAAATATACCCTACGGCGAGGGTTTGATGAAGAACCGCTACTTTGGCAGAACATTCATTCTACCAGAACAGATAGACAGAGAAAAAGGCGTAAGGATAAAATTGAATCCCATAAAAAGCGAGATAAGTGGGAAAAAACTGGTTCTCATAGACGACTCCATCGTACGAGGAACAACAGCTAAGAGGATCGTAAAGCTTTTACGTGACTTCGGTGCTGCACAAGTCCATGTAAGGATCACATGCCCTCCGTTAAAAGAGCCTTGCTTTTATGGAATTGACATGCAAACCCATGGAGAATTCATCGCAAAAGAAAACGACATCGAAGAAATAAGGAAACAGATCGGCGCAGATTCCATAAGATATAATAGTATAGACAGCCTCATTGAGGCCATCGGATTACCAGAAAACAACCTATGTCTCGCATGCTTGAATGGCAATTACCCTATAAAAGATAAACAGCTTAAGTTAGACGTCTAAAGAAGAAAAAACCGAAATTGTATCTGATAGTTGGCGTAGATCCGGGAACGACAACAGGGATTGCTGTATTGGATTTAGATGGGAGAGTAATTGATTTATTCAGTTCTAAGGATTTGGGCATAGATAAGGTCATCAAGAGATTAATCAAACTCGGCCGAGTCTCCATAATAGCAACAGATGTTTCTCATACGCCCGGGTTTGTTTCTAAGCTTGCAGCACAGTTTGGAGTGAAAGTATATGCTCCTTTGGAATCTATTCAGGTCAGCGAAAAAATAGAGCGCACCCGACCATATGAAACAAGTGACGCACATCAGAGGGATTCGCTTGCAGCGGCTCTACTCTGCTTTAACCGATTCAGAAACAGGTTCCAAAAAAGTGATTCGGTGAATCTAGGTGAGAATGTAAAGCATCTTGTATTACAGGGTTACTCAATAGATGAATCAGTTAAGATGCTAGAAGAGACAGATGACGTCGAGGTTGTCTTGGAGATCCAACAAAAAAAAGAGGAACAATTATCACCTGAAGAGTTGTCGATCAGGAGGCTTGAAAAACAGAATCTTTTATTGAAAAAACAGTTAGATGAGGAAAAATACACCATAAAAAAACTCAGAGAAAATATTAAATCAGATAAAAGAAAATATTTGTTGGAGCTTAGAAGAGATGCAGAAATCAAGAAAAGAGATGGCTTCATTGAAAGCCTTGATTCCTCATTAAAGCATATGAAGCATCGACTCAAGGACATAGAGGAACTCAGGATTCTGTGGAATAGATTATCCAGAGGCGAGATAAAGCCGGTAGGAATCTTCCCTGAGGTATACGGGGGTAACACACTCATTAAAAGAAAACTTAAAAAAAAGGATATGAGGCACTTGGAGGGTGTAGAGGTAGCATTCACCCGGGAGCCTATGAACTATAGCCTCCTTGCAGATAAAGGAATCCTTGCAACAGACACCGCATACCTAAGAGAAACAATCGGATGCATTTATATCCTCTCATGCGATCTCTTGAAACTGGAACCTAAGACGGTCTCAGTTGACCGAATCATTGAAGAGTATAGAAGGGAGAGAGCCGTTTAGACTCCTCCGCATAGATCCATTAACACCGCCCGGGGGTCTTTTGCCTTTATCACGCCAGACGCCAATAAAACCCCTTGGGCTCCGAGCTGGGCTGCTTTCTTCACATCCTCGCCGGTTGCAATGCCTGCACCGCATAATACCTTCACAAGGGGATTTATCTTGATTGCGGCCTCCACGCTCCCAGAGATTATCTCTGGCTGCGCCTGAGAAACAGATATCCCTGAACCGATAAGCTCCGGGGGCTCCACTGCAACAAAATCCGGGCCTAACGCCGCAGCCGCCTTAGTGACTGCGATATTGTTTGTGCAGACTATTGAAACCATATTTAACTCTTTGAGTTTCTCTATGTCGGCTTCCAGGTCAGCTAACTTAACCCGGCACTCTGAATGATTGATTATGCAGCCGGTTGCTCCGGCCGCCTTAACTGCCTCAGGGAGAACGTGTCCGGTATTGCTCCCATATTTTATGTTATCGATATGCTGGGCATACACTGGAATATTGACCTCTTGGCTGATCAGGTAGATATCTGAATGCTGAGGCACCACAATAATGTTGGCACTCAGCTCCTCTGCCACCTCGTCACATATCTTCGCAAGCCTTAAAGCTTCATCTCCAGTAGATTCCTTATACGTCTTAAAATTCAAGATTATTGCATTATCCATTTACTTATTTGATATGAAAACACATTTAAGAATAAAATACCAAATATTTTCTCTACAACAACAAAAAAAGCGTCCATAGTCTAGTCTGGTAGGACTTTGGCCTTCCAAGCCAATAACCCGGGTTCAAATCCCGGTGGGCGCAAACCTTTAAAAAAAATTACTACCCAGCCCCGTGAGGTAGTGGACAATCCTGTCGGGCTTTGGACCCGTCAACCCAGGTTCGAATCCTGGCGGGGCTA
>JAUWTD010000049.1 GCA_030609775.1 Candidatus Altarchaeota archaeon | reverse complement strand
GACACCGCCTTTACCTGTTACTGCTATCTTCATCTTGTTTTAGAGGAGCGTATAACTGAATTGTTTTTTAGGTCAGTAACCTTTAATCTGGCTGGAGCGAATATGTCTGCAGGTATCTTATAGAAATCCCCGCAAGCCTCCTGGAAAATCTCCTTAAATGATCTGCCGTATGCTTCAGAGCAGGTTGAAACCGATTTCTCTGTGAGCTGTGTATCCCATCCATTTACCTCTAATTCAACAGATCCATCATATATTATCGCATCATTTGCATCAAACATTATCTTATCTGAAAGCTCAATTAAGGGAACCGTCCCCTGCGCGTAAGTGATCCGGCTTATATCATATTTCAGGTTGAATAGACGGAAGATTCCGACTTCTACAACCCTTGCAAGGATGTTGATTAATCCGGTTAAAGAATCCTCTCTAAATACTGCAATAATTAAGTTGTCTGTTTTAGTCTCCTCCAGGATATTCTTACATGTCACCCTATCAGGCAGAACACTGGTCTCTAATATAAGCGCCCCCTTATCTGAGACCTCAGAGTAACCGATTCCCTGGACTATATTTTTTGGTTTTTCTGCAAGTATCCTCGCCGGACCCGACCCTAAAGCATGTTTTCCATCTATTTTTATGCACCAGCCAGCCAACTGAGAGCTTAAGGTTGCAACAGCAGGCATCTTATCTATTACTACATGAACCTTATCATCTATTTTCACCCTGCCAAGCCCGGCCATGCTTGCCTCAGCTACCTTTATACCCGTATCCAGGCTGCCGCAAACATTTAAGCCAACATCAAGTAAGGTTACCTTCCCTAGATCAAATTCCTCTACACGGGTATTTTCATTGCCCTTGAGTCCCTCGAGGATTTTGTATGTATTTGAGTTAAGTGTGTTCATTTTATCTTATAGTTTTTTTTCTACAGAGGGAAACAGTTCTTCATTCTTGTGAGGTATATGTAATGCAGCCATGTATTCCCTGCTAAAGTCTTTGGATGAGCTTAAGTCGTAATATGTTGCTTTTTTTGCGATATCCTCTGCAGCACATCTTTTTTCTTCATCTGTTAGGACCAGGTATGCCCCGTTTACTGAACCGTTCCCGATGAATTCGAATCTTTCTTCTGGAAGATCAGGAAGCAAACCCAGTACTATGGCTTTTTCCACGTTCAGGTAATACCCGAATCCACCTGCCACATATATTTTTTCCAAGTCCATGAAGCCAACACCCATTTTGGTCAGGGTTGATGCACCAGCATAGATTGCGGCTTTGCTTAAGATTATACCCTCTATGTCTTTTTCAGTTATCTTTATGTCTTTTCCTGATGCGGTTTCGTCTCCGGGCACCACAATAAATTCTTTTCCATGCTCTCCTTGCCTAATCTTATCAGGTATAATATCTGTGAATTTGCCGTTGTGGTCTATGATTCCATTCAGGAATAATTCAGCGAGTAAGTCAATAAACCCTGAACCACATATTCCGCGCGGTTTATCGTTGCTTATGGTTACGTACGCTATATCGTAATCTTCATTGATTCTGATTTTTTCTATGGCTCCAGTACTTGCCCTCATGCCGCAGCCGACTTCGCCGCCTTCGAATGCGGGACCTGCCGATGTTGAGCATACGATCAACCAGTCCCTGTTTCCTATGGCAATCTCGCCGTTGGTGCCAACATCGATTAGCATTGATACGTTCTCTGATTCATGCATGCCACTAGATATTATATCAGCTACTACATCACCTCCCACATAATTTGCGATACCTGGCAGATTATATAAGCTTCCATCACATCTTATCTTTGAATCCTTTAGATTTAGGATATGCGCCTTTTTGAAGTCAGGTAGTTCATTGTTTTTTATGATAACCCCGGGATCTTTGTTTAACAGCATGTAGGTCATTGTAGTGTTTGATGCAGCAACTATTTCTTTTATCTCTATTTTGCCCTGGCTTTTTGTTAGTTTCTCTATTAGCTTATTTATTGTTTCAATTATGGGTTCATTTAATTTGTCTACACCATGTTTTTTTGCATAATGAATCCGAGTCAAAACGTCTCCACCATAGAGCATCTGTTTATTATAGCTGGATACGGAATCTATGATTTCTTTGTTGTCTAGGTCAACTAAATACCCGACAACTGTTGTGGTTCCGACATCTATTGCAATACCTGCTTTGTTTCCGCGCAAGGTTCTTTTCTTTATATCATGTGTGTGCTCTACGATCTGGTGTCTCCCTAACCGGCTTTCGGGTGGAACTACTATTTTCAGGTCGCTTCTTGGATAGGTTTTACATGCTAAATAATATTTTTTCTCTTTTTCTTCTTTTGATAAAATCCCCTCTTCTTTGACATGAACCCTTCCCTCTTCTACAATAACCTTACATTTCCCGCATGCTTCCAAACCATTACATACTGCAGTCAGATATATTCCAAGCATCCTCGACGCATCTAGAATGGTTTTTTTTTCGTCGACTCTGATTCGTTTATTATCTGGATAAAATTCTATTAGATACTCCATCCTACAAGTTTTCCTTTATTAGAAAGTTAGATAGCTGCGATGAGTCATTGGGACCTACTATGATCTCCCAGCCGGTTTCGTCCTCGAATTCATCTTTTAGCCGGGCTGCAGCACCAGGGATTATTAGTTTATGGTGTTTTACCTTGTTTTCGACATCGCTTTCCTTTAATGCAGCGTTTATAGTGGATGCATTCATCTTCTCAGCGGCCACTGAAACCGTAACTGCCAAACCTTCAGTATCTATGACCAAAAGATAACATGAAACCTTTGCATTATCCAAATCCCCTGAGACATTGAAGTAGGTTAAGGCAAAATTCGTTGTTATGATCACAGGAGATGATTCGTCAGGGGTTCCGATCTCATAGAGCTTAGCTTCTACAGAGGGTTCTATCTTGGGGTCAGTGTATATGTTTTGCCTCAACGTTACCAGAGGCAATATAGCCCAGACATCAATGGAATGCAATACCAGTAAACTTGCGAATCTATCAAGCAGCATACTTGCAGCAGTTGATTCAGTGTAGGCTAAACTCATTCGCTCACCCTCACTGCTTCCTTTAAAACCCATCCAAAGCGAAACCGTAGAACACATAAGAGGATACCCTAATTCTTTTACGCCTTTTACTGCGGATTTCCGAAGCATCGTGAATTTATTCAATGTTTTTGCAAGCCCGCTGCCTCTAAGTTCGGCTCCTGGATCAAGGATTATATCCTTAAAATTTCTTGAAGACATTTCTTTAGCTATGGACCCAAGCTCGTCTATTTTATCTGAATACACCACAAGAGGCGTACCATACTCCTGGGCGATTTCTAAGACCTCTGTGTAGTTTTCCTTGTTTGCAGCATACAAGAGAGGTTTTCTTTCTTTTACTATTTCAACGCCGGCTCTCAGGATACTTGGATCAAAGGAACACAATATTAATGCTCCGCTGAAATCTTTAGCGACCTTACTAACGGTTTCACTGAATTTTTTAGAGTCGCCTGACGCACATCTAATAGATACACCCTGAAGCTTCAGTATTTGACCTATGCGTTCGACTTCGAATTCTTGTGCGAATTTTGTTCTCTTTATGATTTCTTTTTCATCCATCAGGTCACTTACGTCTATAAAAAACGGAGTAGAACCAAAAAATCTCAACTCGTGCCGGCATATGACTTCTTCGCCGCCGACGGTTATCTTATTCTCCCCGGCTCCGAATTCAACATCCCTTACAGAGGGGGTTATCGCATCTTCTAGTCTTTCTAATCCGTTATCTGTGAGTTCAGGGCAGTCTACGGCTTTTTTTTCTCTCTCCAAGAGACGTATTGCAAACGCCATACAGGTTGCTTCATCGCATCTGCCGCAGTTTTTAGCTGGAAGATATTTATATAATTGCAATGCTGTTAGTCTTGCCATCTTAAACATTAATCCATTGAGTATATGTGTTATTTGTGTTGTTTTCTTCTAAACCGGAGTCTACAGGTTTGCTTACAGATAAGGACTCTATTAAGGATTCAATAATTTTTATCGATGTCGGATGCAGCATCATGAACAAGTCTGCGCCAGATAACAAGGCCATAGCAGCAGTAGTTGACTCCCATAAGGGACCTCTCCATTCTCTTGGACCCAGTTTATCATCATGGCTCCACGCTTCTCTTGCACTCCATGCATTAGATGTTGCAGATGCCATCGGCAGGGCCAAATATTTGTCTCCTTTTAATCCAGCTAACCTGCATCGCTCCATTGCAGATATAGTATACTCTATCCCATAGCCTACGCCGCCTGTGAACAAATCCATTATCATATTCTCTGGTTTCATCCCGGTTTTCATAAGGTTTTTGTTAAGCCGCCTCATCTCATCAGGATTCATTGAGATAAGGCTTATGAGAGAATGATTATATTCAGCGGCTGCCTTTGCAACCATTTTGTAGTCCATGTCAGGATCCACTGTGGAGAGTATGACTTTTTCGCCGGAACACACCTCCGCTGCCTTTGATAGGAGCTCGGGGTCTTTTTTCGGATTACCTGATCCGCCGATTATGAGCGGGACCTTAACTGCCTGCAACACATCCTCTATTGTTTTACATGCCTCATTTACTGAGGTGTCTTTAACGTTAGGGTCTGTGCTGACTAAATGCAATGTAATCATCTCTGCATTAAATTTTTTCACCCTCAGTTTCGCCCAATCAGCAGGATCCTCCATAGCATCTCCAAAATATTTTTTCACATGCCCAGGCAATGAAATAGGCATATCAAAGATGTCATGGGAGATGACAGGATTATTTGTGCAATAGTTTTCAAAGTAATAGAACGGTGGCGCATTTGCCCCTCCAATCCTTAATTCCCGGTCCCTGGTTCCGCCACCTGCCTTGGTTGCACCTAACGTCACCTCACTTATCTTTGAATCATACTTGTCTACAGGAGGTGTGAACCTGAATCCAGGTAAGGGAGCCTTAGGTTTTCGAGAGACTGCATTAGCTGCTATCTGGGAACGAAGAATAAACTCTATTTTCTCTGATTCTAACTCAAAATCTTCGATTTCTATTTCATCTGCATCCCCTAAAAGCTTTCTTAGTTTCTCTACATCCATTCTTCTTCGTCGGCCAGAAGGGGTAGAAAGACGCCTAATTTTTCTGGTCTTTTTTTTATTTTATAACAAACTCTATTTCATCAGACTCTATCTCAATATCATCTAATTCTATTTCGTCTGAATCCCCTAAAAGTTTTTTTAGTTGTTCTACATCCATTCTGCACTCTCCATTGCGTTTTCTATTGCCTTATATGTTTCAGAATCCCGCGGAAGCTTTATTAAGGGAATTCCTTCTAGATCATATTTTCTCACAAGAGGATCCTCAAAAATTTCCATCGCAACATCCAAACCAGTTAACTTCGCTTCTTCTTTAATAATTTCTTTGTCTTCTTCTTTAATCCGGTTCAAAACCAAAAAAATTTTGTTTGCCTTTATGTTCATCTCCTGCAATAATCCCTTGATCCGTGCTGCTGTTTTAAATCCTTTCCTTGAGGTGTCTGTGACTATGAGCATGACGTCAACGTTTTCTGTTGTTCTCCGAGACAAGTGTTCCAGGCCAGCTTCTGTGTCAACTATAGTATATTCATAGGCTTTTGTAGTGGAATCAATTATTGACCGGAGCATATGGTTTACCGCACAATAGCATCCCGGACCTTCCGGCCGCCCCATGACCAATAGATCAAATTTATCTGTTTCAACGGTGATTTCAAATATCTTTCCTTCAAGATATTTTTTTCTCTCGACTCCAGGGGGCAGGCTCTTACAGGATAGTTCTTCTCTGATGTCTCCTATGCTTTTATCATATTCAGTGTCTAATGATTCTGCCAGATTCGAATCAGGATCAGCATCTATTGCCAGAATATTTTTTATGTTGTTTTCTGTCAGCCACCTGACTAAAAGCGTTGAAATAAGGGTTTTTCCAACACCGCCTTTACCTGAGATTGCGATTACTTTGCCCATTCTATAAGTTAATTTGAAGAATCAGTAAAAAAAAATAATTATTTGGTCCTCTTTATGATTACTTTCTCTGCGTGTATTTTCGCATTCTTAAAAATTATTGTAATCCCTCCCATACTCGACGTTATTGTGCCTGCAGGGATGCCTTCATTCGTCTCGTCTTTTTTAACCTTGAGTTTCAGTGGTTTCTTAATGTTCAATTTCATTGGTTCAGCCATTTTTTTTCCTCCTCCGGTTACCCTAATGTACCGTCTTTTTGAAGTACGTCTATAACATTCATCAACTCATCTTCGCTCAGACCCAAATCTGCTGATGCCTGATCAGGATAAATTTCCCCGTTTTTTTCTTGTATGTATTCGGTTACCTTCTCTTTGAGCTCATCGGTGACAACACTTTTCCATCTCTGGGTTATTGGATGATTTTTTTCTTTGAGAAAATCCTTTAACTCATTTAGGCTTGATGTATCATCTTCTGAGGGGATCTTATCAATGATTTCTTTAGGTATTGCATCACTCATCCTGTTTTTTAGGTGAGATGGCATCCAAACGATTCTATCCCATCCGCCGTCTGCACTGAAAAACTTGGGTGAATGCATCCACTCTATTCCCATACCCAGAAAACCTTCCATCTGTTCGCCGCCGCCGCTTTGAGTGGCCATGCTGGAGAACTTTAATCCATTCACTGCCTCCTCTTGGAAGTTTCGGTCAACTATGCCGATTCCATCCACTTCAGGTATATAGAATGCAATGGCTTCAAAGCAGCCGCAACTGGTATGCGGGTAATCGAACATACTATACATGTATATCCGTTCATTGGCTCCGGTAGTGTATTCTTTCACTGCTTCATTGACTCCGGCATATTCTCCGTTTTTTTCATCTAACACTTCTCCATGAGGTACGGCAAAATTTGGGCCGTCCGGATCCACTTTAGCTGCTGCCCGGGCATCCAGCCAAGATATCGAACCACAAAGAGATATCCTTTGAGGGCTTATAATACATAGATGGTTAGGTGCAAAGCCTTGACAGAGGCTGCATCCATAGAATTCTTCCACCTCTTCATCTTTCATCCCCCTTATCCTTGCATCTCTTTTTTCATATAGCCCTAATGCAGTCTCGCGGTGTTCTTTTACTTTTTCTTCATCAGTCATGAAGGTAATCTGCATCTTTTCAATGAAGGGAAGCTCCTCTTTAAAAAGCCAGATTAATGCCTTACCTATATCCTCAAAGGTTAAGCCTTTTTCTTTGGCTTCATTACTTACCCGGCACCAGATATCATATCTCTGGTTCAAGTGCATGAATCCCTGAACATAGTTTAAAAAATCATGAACCCTTCTTTCGATAACACCTTCCAGGTCTTTTTCTATTTTTTCTCCATAGACCTCTAAGAGGATTCCGAAGGGTACTTTTTCTCCGCAGGTAAACTGGGGAATATCTTTCCCTATCACGGTTATCTTGCCATCTACAACATCTTTTTCATCCACAACCTGGGTTAATTCTGCCTTGAACTCTACCTTGGGTCCGCCCAATTCTACGAAGGTATCGGGTCCGCGAATCCTTTCCCCTTCATATACCACACCTATGTCCACAGGCAATTTTTTTATGTCGATTTCCATTTTTTTCTTTTCTTTTATTATTTATGGTTTTTACATAACCGCTCCACTAACGTCGGGTCAGGAATCTTCCCCACCGGCTTCCAGTCTTTTTCTTCCAGTATGGGAAGAATCTTTTCTTTTAGGGTTACGGGGATATCTGTGTTGTTTCTGATGAATCTATGGATGTCATCAGGCATTTTCCCAAAGTATTTTTCATGCACATTAATGTAGTGAGCCACCTTAATCTGCCTGCCTTTTATTCCGTCGCTTGCCCTCATACAAAGCTTAGGGATTAAGACCATCACCTCCTCAGGGGTTTTGGCAACATAGCTTAGGTGCTCAGGAACAGGCCCTACATCAGATTCTTTTCCAGTGCGGGTGTCATATACGTTCCAGTTGGTGTTTTCGTCACTGAGTAATTCTTTTCTATATTTTACCCCTGACGGACCCCAGATCACAGGGATCCCTGCACGCATAGCACCTGATCCAATGGAAACAGCCTTCTGAGACATAGTACCCCATACAAGACCCACTGCACCCACCCGGTTAAGGATGTAGTCAGCTATCTCCTCGAAATTCCCTCTCAGCGGCCTTTTAGCAAATATGCTTGCAACCTTCATTGCAGCGCCGGTGATATGGGGATTAGAGACACATGAACCAACATTTATCAGGTTTCCTCCATCAAAGTTTCCTCCGTATTTTTCATACAGGTTATGGGGTTCCCCCGAATAATCTGTCGCCAACGCCATCGCAGAACATCCAGATGTTGCTACGATATAGTTTCTCTTCAAAAACTCTTCTATGATGACACCTAATTCTTTCCCGCCGTTAGGCCACAGAGCACAGCCTACCGGGGCAATGATTCCAGGGATCTCTCCTAGGACTATCGGGGATCCGACCTTCCGGATCTCAACATCCTGGATTGCTCCTCGCCCAAGCCGGATTTTTGCCTTATCATTCTCCAGTCTTTTCTTATAGACCTCAGAGAATGCTGAAACCAACGGAATCTTTTGAGGACACCAGGATTCACATCTGCCACAAAACAAGCATTCACTTAAAGCATCCATTAATTCTTCTTTATCTAGTATCTTCTCTGTTTTATCTGCTGCATCTTTCTTCTCTTCCCCGCCCTTTAATTCAACAAAGATTTCCACGATATTTATTTCTTTTGGACAATTCTGGAAACATAGACCACATTCAACACAGCCGGCAACTAGTTTAGAATCCACTGCTTTACCTTCCTTTAGGGCTAAAATTATTTCTGCTACCTCAATTTCCTGAGGACAGTTTGTGGTGCATAATCCGCAGCCGACACAAGAGGAAGCCTCTTTTAATATGTCTATTTTCTTTTCTACCTTACATGATTTAGGTGAGATATCATTGAAGTGATAGTTTATGCTCATAGCAATCTGCTTCACATCATTATCTACGGGACATGCCTGAGAGCATAGGCCGCATAGTACACAGTCCTTTATTTTTTCCAGGGGATTGTCTGCCTCATTTTTCCGGCCTTCTTTCTTCATTAACATCGCCGTATTAACTGCTACCTCCCCTATCTTCGCAAGGTCAGGGATAAAGCAGCCTATCATCTTACCTGAAACCAGCTCTCTGACAATCTTGTTAGAATCCTCTTCCTCCATGTTCGGAAGACCTGCAGCACATTTATCTGAGGTGGATATAACAGGGATTCCAAGCTTTTCTGCGTTTTCGACTACATCTAACCTGCTACATTGTTCATCCATAACTATAACATCTGCAATCCCTGCTCTTATGAAAGGTAACTGATATGAGAGTTGGCCTACGATCTTTGTGTTTTTGTCGTATCTTGTCATATCTATTGCAGTGCAGCATATGCCTGCGATTTCGACGTCGTGGTTGTTTTCTTTGGCGTAGTCTATGATCTCTGTTACTCCGCAGACATTATGGCCGATACATAGGACCACGGGTTTTTCTTTGTCAACTACCCCGAAACCTATCTCACAAAACCCCGGGTCAGCTGTCCCCTTAGGGAATCCCAGTGTTGCTATCTGAATCATGTCTGCAATTTCCATTCCAACATGATCCAACATCCCGGCATGTAATGCTTTAGAATTGAAATCAAAGTCACTGGATTCCTGACCCATGTGCAGGGAGCTGAGCAAATGAGTTAATTGTTCTTCTTCATAATCCAGGCCTTCAGATAGGTCATTTAGGGTTCGGGGTCTTTTTCCAATAACCGCCCTAAACCAGGGAGCATTTACTTCAGTATTTTCTGCAATATATAGTGGATGCTTTTTCCCGAATTTTTCAATCAAGTAATGCAAAACATGTCTTGCATGCGCTGCATGCGCTGCAGCCCCGGTGATTGCCAGAAACATGTTTTCTCTTGCCATCTGCACATCAAGGGTCATCCCGCATGCCCCTCTCCGATCCTTTGACAGATCACATGGTCCATAAGCACAGAACTGGCATTCTTTTATGTAGGAATGATATTTTGGCTTATATCTTTCAAGCAGTTTCCTGTCCCATTCCCTAAGCTTAGTTACTTGCGGTTTGGGCGTAGGACCTTGTTTTTCATCCCAGCAATCTTCCTCGATTATCTCCCCTATGGATATCTTTATGTTATCGGCTTGGATTTTCATTTTTTAGAGTATAAAAATATGGATTTTAGCAGATAAGGCAGGATGATCAATTATGTGATAATCTATCATTATTGATCATCATAGATATATGTGAAAGAAAATATAAAAAACAAATCTACAACGTCCAAGAATCCAGAGTATTTAACGAACTTTATTTCTTTCTCAGGATTGCTTCATGCTTTATGAAATCAATTCCCTCCAACACACAATTATCCAACCTCTTAATGTTCCCCAAAATATCTGAAACCACTATCGCACCTGATTCTATCTTTATCCAGGCTGCCTCAGACATAACCTCTTTTTCTCCCGTATCCCACTTCAAAATAATTTTTGTTTCACACATTTTTTTTCTTAATTAAACTATTTTTTTTCCCTCCTTAATTCAATCCTGATGTCTTTTGTAGCATCTAATCCCTTTAACGATGAAACCATACCATAGATGACGTTTGCAAAAAGCCTTTGAATAAACCGATTTGCAGGAACCTTTTTGCCATCAACTTCAATAGATAGGTTCACATCTCCCAGATATTTCCCTGATTTGATGCCTTCTTCAATGAATCCAATGATATCTTCTAGGTTATCCTTATATCTGAATACTGTATTCTTTTCCTCTGGAATATCTCCTACATCACCTACAGCAACCTTGGGTATGTCTGCTTTTTTGCAGCCTTCCACCAAGACGACATCGTATCCATTTAACCTGCTCAAGACTTCATCCAAGTCCATACCCTTGCCAAATATGAATGCAGCTTCGTTTAAGGATAAGGCAACGACTGCATCCGCTCCAGCCACCTTATGCTTCCAGGTGTCTTTTCCAGGGGCATCTATTGAAAATTCTTTTGGAATATTTTTTACTGAAGCAACACTATAACCCCTCAGAACTAGCTTTTCTATGAGTTTACTGACAAGCTGCGTCTTCCCGGAATTATGTCTACCATATACTCCCAGAATCATTTCATAAACTCCTCAAGATTGATATGTATTTCATCTTTTATCCGGCCAACAATCTCCTCGATTACATCAAACGCCTCCCTCCGGTGTTCTGCAGAAACCAAGACATAGACAATAGGATCCTGCGCGTTTAACTCATCCAGGTTATGATATAGGAGAATATTTATTATACCCTGTTTTTTCCCTGCATCCCTTGCAATACACCCTAATTTTTCTTTTGTTTTGTTATCTATACCCAACCGGATCTTCTCCACAACACCGCTCCCGGATTTCTTCCGGACTACACCAATAAATGACGT
>JAUWTD010000054.1 GCA_030609775.1 Candidatus Altarchaeota archaeon | reverse complement strand
GCTACTTTAATCCTGGAGTATGCCGGATTAAATAATGAGAGAATAACCCAGACCGAAAAAATAACAGTTCAAGGCATAGATAAAACAGCCTTTTCCAGTGATATGAAGAGAAGTGGAACCAGTTTATCCCAATATATGCTTTATGGTGCATTTGTCTTGATTCTGATTTATGTTGCATATAAATTATACCTGCGACGGAGATCTAATTAAATAAAAAAAAATGATTGATGTAGCGCTAAAAAATGTTTTCCGTCAGAAAATACGCAGCTCCCTTACAATACTTGGAATAGCCATGGGCATTGGTTTAATTTTGGCATTGGGGGCTATAGGAGAAGGCCTGAACAACCAGATTGAGGAATCATTTGGCGATGTAGCTGGAGTCATAGACGTCAGAGCAGTAGACAACGACGAAGGCATCAGCGAAGATGTTATTGAAGGAATAAAATATATTGACGGCGTGGATGAAGTAATACCTGTTGGAAGCTTTCACATCACCCAGAGCACTAGAAGATTTACTGGTATGATGGGCGGCAAAATACTGGGTGGAGGCGGAAGTACCCTAACCTTCACAGGAATATATCCCCCAGACCAGGATTACCTGATAGGTGAACAAATCATTGCAGAAGAGGGACGCAAACTCGATGACTCCGATGACGGAGAATTCGTTGTGCTCTTAGGATCCTCTGCGGCTGAAACACAGTTCCTTAACATAGGAGACGAAATAGAATATGAACGGCGAGAAGACGACAAAACCGAAAGCTTCTATTTCCAAGTGGTAGGCATACTAGAGGAGACAGGTGACAGCGACATAGATAATGCAGCATATGTCCCACTTGCGACTATGCAGGAATTGGAAGACGACGACACAATAACCTCCCTAAAAGTCAAAATCACAGACATCGAACTTGTTGAAGAGGTCACCCAAGACATAAATGATTACTCAGAGGAGGCGAAGGCGTTCTCTTTTCTGACCGTTGTCCGGCAGCTGGAGTCAACACTTGGAACCATACAACTTGCAGTCTACGGCATCGGCGCAATATCTCTTCTAGTGGGGGGCATAGGGATAATGAATACCATGATAATGTCTGTTATGGAACGACGCAGAGAAATAGGTGTCATGAAGGCGATAGGGGCAACCACGACAACAATACTCATCCAGGTACTCCAGGAATCAGCATTCCTCAGCCTGATAGGGGGATTCATTGGTTTAATGTTAGGATATACCTCAACATCACTCATAACCCGATACACTGCATTCACAACAATAATGACTCCGGAATTAGTTATCATGGGATTGGGCTTTTCGCTGGTGTTAGGTATGGGAGCCGGATTATATCCTGCATGGAGTGCATCCCGGCTAGATCCAATAGAGGTGCTGCGATATGAGTGAAGGGGTAATTGTTTGCGATGGATTAGTGAAGACCTACAACGCAGGGAAACTAAACGAGTTTACGGCACTAAAAAACATCAACCTCACAATAAAAGAAGGAGAATATGTATCTATCATGGGTCCATCCGGGTCAGGTAAATCAACGCTCCTGAACCTGATCAGCTGCCTTGACTCCCCTACAAAAGGCGAAGTCTACCTAGACGAAACCGGGATAAGTACATTAAACGATCTTGAAAAATCAAGGCTGCGAAGAGAAAAACTGGGATTTGTCTTCCAGAAATTCAATCTGATCCCTACCATGACCTCCTTTGAAAATATCGAATTACCCATGCGGTTTAAGGGAACCTCTCTAAAAGAACGGAAAAAGAAGGTCAAAGAACTATTGTCGCTTGTGGGGTTAGCCGCTAAAAGCGCAAACAAACCAACCGAGATGAGCGGCGGAGAACAGCAACGTGTAGCAGTCGCAAGAGCACTAGCTAATAACCCGAAAATCATTTTAGCCGACGAACCCACAGGAAACCTTGATACTGAAACAGGCAAAAAAATAATCGAATTACTGATGAAACTCAACAGGGAAGAAAAAAGGACACTAATAATCGTAACACATGACTCTAAAATAGCTGAGAAGTCTGACTATTTAATAAAACTACTAGATGGGAGAGTGATATAAAGAATGATGGTGCGCACATGTATTTATAATACGCTTGCGTAATATATCCTTAATGAAGGCTAAGTGTATCACGTTTGCTTACCATAAGGGCGGCACAGGGAAGACAACCTCCTGCATCAACATCGCAGGAGAACTCACAAAAAAAGGCAAAAAAGTGCTTGTCGTTGACATGGACCCCCAGGGAAATGCAACCTCCGGTCTAAGAATAAACAAAAAACACCTACCCTTCTCACTACACGACGCATTATTCGACAAATGCCACAACAAAAACAAGACAAGTTTACGGGATGTAATCCTATCAACCGAAATAGACAACCTACACCTCGCCCCGGCAGACCTGGATCTGGCAGGCCTACTAACCTCAATGCACCACGCAGAAGACATAACACGAATACTTGACCACACACTCGAAGACGTAAGAGAACTATACGACTACATCCTAATAGACACACCCCCAAGCTACACCTTCCTCCTGATCAACGCAATCGTTGCAGCTGACTCCCTAATCCTCCCAATAGATACCGGATACTTTTCAATGGAGAGCATAGAAACTTTTACCGACATCATAAAAAACATCGAAAAAAAATTAGGAATAAGAAAACCAATAGACACAGTAATTATCACCCAATTCCCTGAACCTACCCTACATAAAATATGCAAAAAAATCACACAAAAAATACCTCAAATATCCCGAATCCTACCCTTCGAAGACCCACTTAAAAACCTCGAAGAAAAACTTAGAATGCATCTCACAATAGGCACAAAATTCAACGGAGACCTATTCACTGTGCCCTACTCCCACGAAATATACGCAGCCCAAAGAAAAGGACAACCTGTACCACACTATACCTCAAATACTAAAATAAAGAAAGCATATGATGGAATAACACAAAAAATAATGTCAGATATAAATGTCCGCCACACAAAAATTAATTAAAAAAAAAGTTTAATCTAACTTACCTACAGGCATTATGTAAAGCGGAGTCTCATACTGTGTTGCATTCAATATCTCTACAACCCCTCCATCATCAAAAGCTCCTACAACCACTGTGCCAAGATTTAAGGAAACCGCTTGCAGATAAACATTCTGTGCGGCATGGCCTGCCTCCAAGTGAACGTACCGTATACCTCTGTTGCCGTACCTGTCTGTTGTTCTCTCATAAACTGCCGTAAACACTATATCAATTGCGGCATCCCCAATCCATTTTTGATCTAAACCAGTTTCCTGGAGTTTCTCCCTGAAGTCACCAACCCTAACCTGAGTAATCGAGTGCTCTTCTGGATTATAGTGATAGATTCCCTCCCCTAATCCTTCAACCTTACCTACGACCACATAAACCTCCAGAGGATATGTGCCCCCTGCAGATGGAGCAGTCCTCCTGAATTCAAAGCGTCCTGTGATACCCTGCGCTGCCCATAACAATTGTGAAACATCCTCCAAAGACAGTGCCTCACCCAAATATTCTCTTTCAGACCTTCTTGTAAGAATCGCCGACTCAACCGAGGTCCCACTAACATATCTGGGTTCAGGAAGCTTAATTTCCGGTCCTTCATAGACGACCGGCTTAACAACCTCCGGATCCCAAGTATAAACCAGAAAAAGCGAACCAATTACTGCCGCAACTACAATAATGCCATACATAATGAAAAGATATCTTTTAAACATGTTAGATAAGTCCTGAATGACCTCCCCTCCTTAAACATTCGGTTTCACAAATATTTAATCCAGTTATTAAATTAGTTATCATTGTCTTAAATTTTAGGGATTATTCCCTATTTTGCATTATTTCTTTAATAGCGTTATAAGCTGGTTTAGGGGTGAAATCCTCATACATGATACCCATGCCCACATCATTGGTGCCGTCTCTGAGATAGAAGATGACAAAACCGTTGAAGTCATTTTTTGTAGCAAGATCTATTGCATATACAAAATAATTTTTCTGGTTTTCATCTTCTTTAAGAGTGGAACAACGAAATAATTTACCTGCAGAAAGCAGATTTGTTTCACCAATCCAAATGTCGCCGTGCCAGCTGTATCTGTTTTTGAGATAAAGGAGATTAGAAACCTGGTCATCTAAATCGTTGCGAGAATAAGGATCTGCACCAATAATATCAATTAATGAGGTGTTATCTGACATAATCGCTTCAGTAAATTCAAATTCTGAGTTCCCATGCGGTCCTCCGCCTTTCCGAACGATCTGGTTTAAGACCAGTTTTGTGCCAGGAGAGACATTTTTAACCGCGATTGCGACTTCTTTTGTGTAATCAATCCATTCCTCTGTGGTTCTTATAGACTCTATTTGATTACCTATGTTAAATGGACACTCTACTAATATCATCATGTAATCCGGTTTATATCTTTGTGCTAAATTTTCTGCTTCAGAAGAGTACATGCCCCTGAATTCATCCCAATCCGCTTTCCCTGCACCTCCATAAGCATGTTCCGGAAGCCACATACCCAAATCCATCCATGATTCCATGCCATACACTCCAATATAAATTTCCAGATTTTTGGATCGCGCATAACTAATAACCTCATCAAGTTTTTGCATCTCTTCTGGATACTTAAGTGTTTCATTTCTGATATCGAATCTTGCAAAGTCTACACCTAACTCTTTTACGGCATCGATCTCTTTTTTTGCATTATCTAAATCAATCAGACCATTATCATGTCCTGGATAACGATAAGAGGCAGAGTCAATTAACACACCAAAAGTCATTGAAGCAGGTACGGCAACATCAGAGATATTTTGAGGCGGTATCGATTGCTCTTCTTCGTTTAACCAGCTATTAATTGAAAAAATCCCGATAAACAAGAAAATAACTAAAACAACAATACCTGCCAAAACCAGTTTCTTAGGTTTCATACCAATTACTCCTATCCTCTTAATAACAGTTAAATATTTGCGGAAACCAAATAAATAAACTATGAAAAAATTTAATTATAAAACTCTTATTATTCCCCTAACTGTGGGGGCTTTATTATATCTTATTAATTCCAATTTTCTTAGGTTCCTGTTCACAGTCTATCCCCCTTCACTGGAATTAACCTTTGGACGAGGCAGTTGGTGGCTTACACAACCTGCACACATCAAAATTATTTATGTTGGATTTATTGCCCCGTTTATCGAGGAACTTGGATTCAGAAAACTCCTACTGGACCGCTTCATTAAAAAGAAACACGTCATCATGGGTTTGATTATCTCAAGTATGGCTTTCGGATTCTGGCATATGATCGCAGGCTGGGGGATCCTCAAAGCGGTTGACATGTTTTTTGTTGGTATTGTTTTTGGTTTGATCTATTACCGGTATGGATTCAAGGGAAGTCTCATATCACATTTTATAAACAACTGGATAGCATTATATTTTATGCTGATGTAGTGATGATTTATGGATTTAACTCACTCATCAACTGCTCTACTTCCACCCTGACTGGATAATTGCCTGATCCCCTGCCCCGGGTGCTTAAAGCCGCCGCCGCACTTGCAAATCTTCCAACCTTCTCTAGATCCCAGCCCTCTAAGTACCCATAAATTAAACCTGCATCAAAAACATCCCCTGCACCTGTTGTATCCACGGCATCAACCTTAAATGCGGGAACAAAAAAATAGTCATCTTTGGTGGCGATAAAAGAACCGTCTTTACCGCATTTCAATGCAACAATCCGGGTACCCAAATCCAACAATTCATCACATATCGTTTTCTTATCCCCTGATCCAGTGATTGCTTCACCTTCTGCTAAGTTAGGGAAAAAAACATCCACGCCACCCAAAACATCTTCCACTATTTTTTTATCTTCCCCAGACCAACCCCGGGGATCCCAGCCCGTATCAAAGGAAACAAACATATCCCTACTATGCGCAAAATCAATCAACTCCTTTGTTTTCTCTCTTAAACCCTGCAGAAAAAAACTTGCAACATGCAAACACCTACCCTCAATGAGGTCTAAGTCAATGTCACCGAAAGACAATTCTGAATTCGATCCAGGGAAAGTGATAAAGGATCTAGAGTCAACATCGAAGGCGATTGCAACCGTAATTCCTGTCTTACCTCCAACCGACAGCCGAAGATCAATACCCTCCATACTCTGCCTGACGAAATCCCCGAATAAGTCATCCCCTACCCTACCGATGAATCTAACCTCGGCTCCCAGCCTACTTAATGCTTTAGAAAAATTAGCACAACAACCACCCGAACTCAAACCCATGTCTTCAACAAGGATCTGAGAATCTCTTGGAGGCACATCCCCTATTTTCGATGTTACAATGTCTACGTTTATGTCCCCGATACAAGTAACATCAATCATTTCTTACCTATCTTTGCAAGAAAATCAGCTCTAAGCTTATCACCTATGAACTCTCCTCCGAATCTATCAATCCTTGAGGCAAGAGCAAGTTTTGCTGCGAAAACCCTTGAAATCCTTCCGCGCACACTCTTTGAAGCCGACCGAATCTCAGGTAACTGAAAAATAACCCCATGCTTCGGCGGCCTCTTCTTCGTCTTCAAAAACCTGAAAAACGCATCCTCCGCACCCAAAATCTGGATCGTGCTCGCAGGCAAAATAGACAACCTCTCTAAACCCCCTGCAAGAGAAATAAGCCGCGCCCCAATCAAGGGACCTGCAAGCGCATTCATGTTAGGTGCAGCTTCTTGCATAGCTTCCCCAACATATGCTTCAATCCTATCCCTGGCAAGATAAAGCTCCCTTATCGAATCCGAGAGAACCCTGACTGCTTCCTTATCCCCCTCACTGAATTCTATGCCAAGGGTTTGTTTTTTTTCTTCTTGTATTTTTTCCTTTAAACCTGCATCAACGCCGCCGAGTCCCGAACTCACAATACTTAAATAAAGAGTGGGGTTCTTTACTATGAAGCCCAGCTCCGGGAAGTTAAGTGCATGCCATTCATGAAGCCTCTTAATTAAGGTGTTTATGGATTCATCCAAGTCATCAAGGGAAGCAATCGCCTGAATTATGAGCTGATCTTTACCTATTTCCCTCATCTTCACCCGGGTAATTTCAAGATTCACTCTATGCAATAAATCCATGACCTCTGATTCAGATACACCCAACTCAGAATAGATGCCAAATAACTGTGTAGGATTCTTATCCTCCACTAAACCGATTTCTCCACAATACCTGGAGAATCTATCCGGATCCCTGAACCTGATTTCTTTCGTCCCAGTTCCTTGAAGATAAGAGATAACCTCTTTTTCCTCAACACATACAGAGTCTTCGATTTCAATAAGTTTACTTGCAAGTTTTTTAGGTTCCCGGGAAAAAAAGATTTTCTTTATAATCCTCCCATTCTTCAATGCAAAGACTCCTAAAACATTTGTGTTTAACTCAATCATGGTGATTTAAAAAAAAACGGCTAAAGACCGCCGAGACCAATACCTCTCGATTTCTTTTTCTTTTTCTTTGATCCTATCAACGTGTGTTCGCTTTTCTTTTTCTTATGATCCTTATACACAACAAAAAATGCAATACCTGCCACTACTGCAAGTGCACCCACTCCTAACAAAAGAAGCGAAAACATACCCACTCCCAAACCCTTCACTTCTTTTTTGACTGTCTTTTTTTCATAGTTTAGGTCAACAGAGTTCACTGTGAACAATCCAGTCTGATTCAAATCCTCCATACCGAATACGGCAAGCCCACTACTATCTGTACTAATTAAAACCTCAACACCTCCCGGGGTTAAAATAGATAAATTCAGTCCCTCCACTGGCTCACCTCGGCTAGTTGCCTTCACAGATAAATCCTTTCCACTCACCCACACATCCAAGTCAAGAGGACTAGGATTCACATAAAAGACTGAAATAGATGAAGCAGATTGAGTATAATATTTTCTGTTTACTGTTACATTATATGTTCCCGCCAACCCCGGTACGAATGTATGACTTATTTTCCTGACTTTTTCTTCTATATTCCCTGGATTTGTTATAACAATATCTGCCTCAATCCTCTCACTTTGTTCGTCTAACACCGTCAATGTTACAGAATCCCCTAAATCAAGGGTTTCTGGATTTATGTTCACATGCAGTTTCCCATAAATAGTTATTTTTCCTCTGAAGTCTTCATAACCTTCTTTTTTTATTGATAACTGATACTCTCCGGCAGTATCTAATATGAATGAAAACTCTCCGTTAGAATCTGTAGAGCCTCTCACAGATGAACCCTCAATTATTACGGATACGTCAGATAAACCTATACCCTCCTGATTCCTTACAATGAGGGTTACCTCAGAATACAGGCCCGGTTCATCAGGGACCGTTACATCAAAGAAATTAGTTGCAGTAAAGCTGGATGTAGTTGTCTCATAACCTTCCTTTTCAACGGTTATGTCATAGATTCCCGGATCTGTTGGCTTATATATTATCTTGCCAACAGAAGATGTTGATAACGTATCCTTTGACCCGTCAGGTTTCTTTATTATGACTTCCGCACCGTTAATCGGATCCCCTGACGTTGTCACAGTTATTGAAACGTCTCTTCCGACCGCTTGCTTCACCGGCTCGATTCTGATATCCACACCCTCCTTATTAATGACTTCTAATGAAACAACAGAGCTTTCACTGAAACCGGACTTAGTTGCGATAAGGGTATAGCTGCCAGAATCCTTGATAGTGAATCTCACATAGCCGCTGCTATCAGAATTATATGATCCGACGAATCCAGAGGGTCCGCTTACACCTATCTTGGCGTTCTCTACTGCTTTATCTTCCCTACTAAGAACCCTCACACGTATTTCATTACCTGTATAACCCCTCCCTGGAACCCCTGTGATCTTTAAGATATTCTTTACCTCAAATGTCTTTGTTTCAAGACAATACTTATCCGCCCAAACATCCAACTGATATAGTCCATAAGGATCAGCTTTGAATTTCAAATCACCTGAAAGCGCACTAAAAACTACTTTACCATTAGCGGTATCCTTCACTCGCATACTATCTTCTGAATTCCACTCATCATCGCTTCCAAGATGGGTCAACCTAACATTTATATAATCAAGTTCGTTACCTACCTTATCCTCCACAGAAATTGTTATCTCATCCTCTGCAGTAGGCTCCATGGGCTCAATACCGATTTCTAGTTCTTTTCCCTCCACTAAAAAATCTATTTCCTGGCTTCCAGAGACATCGCCGGTGATGTCAACGTTGATATCGATATTGCTCTTACACATGTAAGCTATAAGTTTTCCGCTTTCATCTTCCCAGTCGTCATTAAATTTACTGGACCTTGTCGTGAATGTTTGAGATTCATTATAGTCTAAGTCACTATGACTCAAACTATCGTCTTCGTAAACGATTACTCCATCAAAATAGATGATAAGTTCAATATCATCTTTGTCGCTGCTTAGATTATCATTCGAATCAATGTTTGTGATTGTTGCGTCTATGCTAAATGAATCCCCTGTTTTAATATCCTCCTTATCGAGGCTTATTTCAAGGTCAACATCAACTGTTGCATACGCTGCGGTGCTGAAGAATCCAGACAAAACAAAAAAAAGCAAACTAATCCGTAATATGTGGGAAAATATGGGCTTCATTTTATACTAAAAAATATTTTGTTAGATGAGATAATAAATATGT
>JAUWTD010000002.1 GCA_030609775.1 Candidatus Altarchaeota archaeon | reverse complement strand
GCTCGGGGTTTATCACTGCGGTCTCTGTTCCAATATATTGTATGGATTTTATAGAGGGACTAGGCATAATCATCATAGGACATACACTTGGAAGAGGGGCGTCTATATAAAAATCTTTTGAATCTATGTGTGAAAGCATCTTTTTCAGGTGATGTTTTCCAAGATATATGTCGACTTCGATTCGTTCAGATAGGTCTACATTAAGATTGTCTGTGGTGATCAGATAAATTTTTTCTTCGCCGATTATTTTTGATATTCGTTTTATTTTTATGTTTCCATCATTTATGTTAATCTCTAGATTCCGTACATTAGGTGTTTCATCTGATTGCACATAAATGTTTGCAGGGAACCCTGTTTTTAGCGGGAGTATAGCCCAAAGCCTTGCATTGGAATCACCTACATCAGAAAAAAATAAATCCGATTCAGTGTAACCATAGTAAAAAGTGTTTTTGTAATTTATGCGTTCGGTTTCAAGGTAGGTATAATCAAAGTAATTATGGATTCTGCTATCGAATATGTAGTCGATCTGGTATTCATAAAAAAGGGTGTCACCTTTTTTAGTGAACGTGGAGGATGATACATCAAAATCAAGGGGGAATCCGCCGTAATATAGGTTTATTTTATCTAGGTCTACTGAACCGTTTGTTTCAAGGGTTATGTTTGCTTTATAGAATGTTTCACACCCGGATATTTTTTCGTCGACAAAAAATTCCATGTTTTTTATCTGGATAATTGAGCCATTAATATCTTTTAGTGGTTCAATGTCGGGTTGGTCTATGCATCCGGAGGTCATTAAAATAAGGCCTGAGGTGATAATAGCTGAGGCTGCTGCGGCTTTATCGAAAAGCTGGGGGGCAGTCTCTTTTATGTGGATGCAATCCGCATCCCCTGCAAAGAAGTCTCCGGTCTTTAAAAAAACCTTTGCTCTGCATCCGCCTTGACATGATTCTATAAGAGGGCAGCTTGTGCAGGGTTCTTTGAGTTGTGAGTGATCAAATTTTCTGAATGCAGCAAATCCTTGGCTTTTCCAGGCGTCGGCTAATTTTTCTGTTTTTATGTTCCCGAAATTTTGTGGAAAAGAAATGCACGGCCGGATAAAACCTTCAGCTGAAACAAACATGGAAGAACGGCCTGCATCGCATCCGAACCTATTGTTGTAGACACCGAATCCGTCATCAAGAAATATCTTGGTTTCAGAATCTTCCCTCTGGTTTGCAAACAAAATAACATCTATGAGTTTATCCTTATCTAAAGTAATTTCATTATCTTTTGCTCTTCCATAGTCCTGGGGAGCATGTATGTTTAGTCGCTCAACGCCGTGGTTAGACGCAATTCGGTGAACCTGTTCAAGCATCTCTATGTTTTCGTTGGATATCATCATCGAGGCAAAAACAGTAATTTTTCCATTATTTAGATAATCAATTGCAGAAATTACCTGCTCATATGTGTTGCATCTATTTAGGTCATGGAATTCCTTGCAGCCGTCCAAGCTGAGGGATGCGCATTTCAGACCCGCTTCAACTAATTCTTCAGCGGTTTTCTGGTCGATAAGTGACCCGTTAGTGCATAAGGTTACACAGATACCTCTCTTGGAGGCGTAACTGATAAGCTCGAATATATCGTTTCGTGTTAGGGGTTCTCCTCCGGTAATCGTCAGGAATACAAAGCCCATATCAGTTATCTGGTCTATGAGATTTTTCGCCTCCTCTGTTGTGAGTTCGACCGTAGCCGGGTCTCCTGAATTTGATCCGCAATGTCTGCAATGGAGATTGCAGCCGCGTGTAATCTCCCAAACAAAATTTTTAGGGATATTATGTGTTCGAAAATCCATTATAGTAATCCCTTACGATGAAACACCATATAACTTAGAGTTTAAAACTAGTTTCAACACAGATATTAAGTATTTTCCAACATCTCTTGATATGAGGGATGCAGAAGAACCGGGAACAAATATTTCTTAGTATTCTCTCCCACCCCTCAACGTTTTGAATTCCATCCCAAAAAAAAATCTGGATGTTCTTCAAGGTTTGTTAATCCGGGGTCATCAAAATTTAGGTAAAGTATGTTTTTAGGTTTGGTGCCTGTTTCCATCAGTTTGGATATTATTTGATACATTAAAACAGTTTTTCCGCATCTTCTAACCCCTTATTATGTCTTTGATGTGGGGGATTTTAAGTTCATTTATCAGCTGAGGTAAGGCGGTTCGTTGTGTGCCGATAAATTTCTCTATCTCTTAGGGGTTTTCCCACCAAAATAGGAATTCATTTATAAATGTTTCCATGGTCGTGTAACATAAATAGAGTTTTTACTTCACCATGATGTAAATATAAAAAATTTGGTATACAATAATCTATCCCTACTCAAGTGCCTCTTAAAAAAAGATACAGATTGTTCTTGTTTAAAATATTTTGGTTTCGTCCTTTAATTCAGGAATTTAAGAAGTTAACAGTTAGAGGGTATATTTCATTTGATACAGCTTCAATTAGTTGTGTATCTTATAGTTCATTTAATTTCACTAATAATACTTATTGAAACTTACCAGAGCAAGTTTCCTTTCTTTTGGTCAAGGTTTTCTTTTTTTAAAAGAAAAGATTGACGCCGAGGTTGGGATTCGAACCCAAGTCTCCGCAGGGGAGACGAGCTTTCCAGGCTCGCGCGTTGGTCCAGGCTCTGCCACCTCGGCATATGATATAATAGGATATACTTACTTTATTTTTGTTTTGGAGGAATAAATAACGGGTATATTAAGGTAGACGCTTATATGTTATTTTAGAATGAGTGACGTAGATATAGGTAAATCAGAATCCAGTGAAATCGGGTCCGGTGAGTCAAAGAATGCTGCAGGCAATGGTGTTGATTCCTGCAAATGTAGGTCTTTTCCTTTGGCTTGGGTTTTGGTTGTTGTTTTAGGTTGTTTTTTAATTTATTCAGGTTTCTCTGATAATGGATGTGAAAACAAATCAAGTGAGGTTGTAGTATATTATTTGATGCCTCTGGATTGTGTAGACTGTAATCCAGAAATGTTAGAGGATATTTCATCTAAGCTGGAGATTTATGTGAAATCTGTTGAATCCGATAGTGTGACTAGACCTAGTGTCTTTGTTGTTGCAGGGAATAAGTCCACGTTGGGTCTGGCTAACTCTGAATTAAATATTCTCTCTTTGCTTTGTGAATTTGCAAAACTTGAAGAGTCATGTGTTCTCCAGGATGAACTCCTATCGGTTTCTTCTGCGGTTGAGTGTTTAAGTAAACATAATATTTCTGATGATGCAGTGTTTTTTTATACTCAAGACGAGTGCGCTCCCTGTAGTGATATGCTTCCGTGGATAAAGCAGCTTAAGGCGGAGGGTTTTGTTTTTCATGTGGTTGATGTTGATAAAGGAGAGGATATGTCTTTTGCTGATGAGTGTCTCACCCAAGTCCTTGATATTGACGGCATCATTCCTCAGTTCGCCTGCGTTTCAAACGGACAGAATCGGTTGGGTGCGTTCACCTCAATTGAGGATATGAGATCTTTTTCAGAGAACTGTAAGAACTAGATTAGTCTTCTATATAGATTCCGGGTTTCATGGGTTTGGCGTTTTTTTCCTTGTTTTCTGGGTCGTATCCGGGTGTTTTATGTATTATTATGTCTGATTTGAATTCTTTTTTGAGGAATTCTTTTGCATTAGATAATGCAGTATATTCCTCATCTAGGGTTAATACAATTTCTGGGATCTCTTCTTTTATTGTTTTCTTTATTATGTTTGCTGCGATTTTTCCGTTCGCTCTTATCTGGGTGTCCTTCATCGCGTCGTTGATGGTTTTCCCTTCCTTGAGTAGGTTGAATAGCTTCCGTTTCCATTCGGGTGCAGGATATAAGTGGATTTTGTTAGGTTTTACGCAGGTAACATCTAGTATGTTTTGTATGTCGCGTAGGATGCCTTTTAGGGTCTGTTCTTTCTGTATGGTTACTGGATTGATTTTTTCCAGGTCCGGTAGAGGATAGGATGCAAGGGAAACGATACTGTTTTTTCCAGGTATCTGGGACCATAGTTGTTCACATATGAAGGGCGTGAACGGGGCCATAAGCCTCACCCATTTGTCTGCAAGGTCTTTTGTGATTTTTGAGTTGGGTTTGCAGCGTCTCTTATACCATAATAAGTCGTTGAGCAGGTTAAAGAATGCGGACTGTAGGGCTTTTCTTGTCTGGAATCGGTCAAGTGCTTCAACTGTGTCTTTTATTGATTCTTCAATCCGGCTCATCATCCATCTATCGATATCTCTCAAAGATATATCGTTTTCCAGGTTGAATGCATAGTTGATTTGGTTATGGAATTGTTTGAGTTTTTTTGAAGTGTTTTTGATAAGCGTCTCTCTCCAGTCGAAGTCCTGCCAGGGTTCTGCATTACCCATCAAAAAAAGCCTCACCGCATCGCTTCCATATCTCTCGATCACATCACTTAAGAGTATTATATTGCCTTTTGATGAAGACATTTTTTCCCCTTCAGAGAGACCCATTCCAAAAACAACGATTCCTTTAGGCCAATATTTTTCAGGGAATATTGCTGTGTGATGGAATACGTGGAATGTTAGGTGGTTGCCTACAAGATCTTTTGCAGAAAGCCTCCACTCGGAAGGATACCAGTACCTGAACTCGTCTTGTATTTTCTGCAGTTTCTCTGGATCTATTTTGCATGTATCTGCTACATCTTGTATGTTGCCTTTCCCTAGAAGAATATAGTCAAAGAACCCTGGTTTGAGTTTTTCCGGGTTTATGTCCTTAAGCTGCGGTGATATTGTGTAGTATGACATATATATTGTGGAGTCGCTTAGGGGTTCTATTAGCCAGTCTTCATCCCATGGCAGTTTTGTGCCTAAACCTACTCTTCTAGTGCATGCCCAGTCTTTTAGCCAGTCTATGAAATAGGAAAAATTTTGTTTGGTCTCTTCTGGGATGATATTCATTTCGTTTATGCTTTGGTGGGCTTTCTTTTTCCAGTCCGGGTTGCTGTATTCAAGGAACCATTGGTCTTTGAGTAGTTTTATAAAGCATTTTGTGCCGCATCTGCATACTACGGGTTTTTGTGAGAATTCGTAGAATATAGTGCCTTTACCTTCTTTGATAAGTTTTTGTGTGAGTTCTTCTTTTACCTCTCGCACAAGCATTCCGCCGTAGTCTTTGATTGTTTCTTTCATGACTCCTTTGGCGTGCTCTATCCTGTAGAGTGTTTCTGTTGCTTCTTCGAGTTTTTTATCTTTTTGGTTAATTATCTTCAGGTCCTCTATTATGTCTTTGGCTGGTATGTTTCCGCCTTCACTTGTTTTGATTATTGAGATTGGTTTGATATCGCTTTCCATGTCTCTTAATGCTATGTAGTCGTAGGGTGCGTGGGCTGGAACCGACATAACAACGCCGGTTGCATAGTCTGGGTCAACGAAGGGTGCAGGCAATATGGGAACTGTATCATTAAATGGGCTCGTGCAGGATTTGCCGATGAATTCCTTTCCCTTTATCACCCCTATTACTTCAACTCTTTTGCCTGCGTTTTTGAGTTTTTCTGCTGCCTCTTTGCTTAGAAGCCATGTCTCGTCTTCGACTTTTGTTTTCACGTAGTCTATGTCGGAATTTAGCCACATGTTTGTGACACCGAAAATTGTTTCGGGTCGGAGTGTTGCTGCAGGTAGAACGATGTCGTCGCACATGAATTTTATTATAGTGAATTCGTTTATTGTTGCATTTTCTCCTTCCAGGAGGTCGTGGTCTCCTACCGGGTTATCGCATCGGGGGCAGTATCTGACGGGATGTTCTCCTTTTCGGATAAGGTCTTTTTTATGTAGGGTATGGTATTGCCATTCAATGAATCTGCTATATTGGGGAGTTGTTGTCAGGAATTCTCTATCCCAGTCTATTGAGTACCCCATTAGGGTCATGTTTTTTTTGTATTCTTCTGAAAAGTATTTAACAATATTTTCTGGTTTGGTGAATGTATCCAGAATCTTTTGGGGAACCTTGTATAATTCACCGTAGAGTTTTAATGCCTTGGCGTCTTTTTTCTTTATTCTCTCAGCTATTCCAAGTACGGGGCTTCCGGTAACATGCCATGCCATAGGAAACAAAACATTGTATCCTTGCATTCTCTTGAATCGTGCTATAACGTCGGGTACTGTATATGTTCTTCCGTGGCCTACGTGCATGCTTCCTGAGGGGTAGGGGTATGCTACTGTCAGATAGAATTTTTTTCTTTTGTCAGGTTTTGCTTTGAAGACTTCGTCATCACGCCATTTGTTGACCCAGTGTTCTTCTATCTTTTTTAAATCGAAGTCTTGTGTCATGGTAATCTCTCTGCGAATCGGTTTATCTTATCTAGTGCCTCTGTGATATCTTCTCGTGAAACACAGTAGGCGCATCGGATGTATCCTTCCCCGGATTCCCCGAACGCATCCCCTGGAATGACTGCGACCCCTGCCTCTTTCAGAAGGCGTTCTGCAAACTCTGCAGACGAAAGATTTGTATCTTTTATGTTTGGGAAGGCATAGAATGCTCCTTTGGGTGTTATGCAGGATATATTCGGCAGTGAATTCAATCCCTTTACAAGCAGCCTCCGCCTTAGGTCGTAGCTTCTGACCATGTCTTTTACGTATTCCTCAAGCTCGAATGCACCTAATGCAGCATACTGTGATATTGATGGAGCACATATTTGTGCGTATTGGTGTATTTTCATCATCGCTTCGATGAATTCAGGGTTTCCTGCAGCATAACCTAGTCTCCAGCCGGTGAATGCGTAAGGCTTTGAGTATCCATTTAGGGTTATTGTGGCATCTTCCATGCCATTTAAGGAAGCTATTGAATGATGTTTTTCGTTGTCGTAGATGAGGTCTTCATAGATTTCATCTGATATTACGGCAAGTTTGTTTTCTATTGCTATGTCTGCGATTTCTTCAAGGTCTTTTTTCTTAAGCACGCTACCAGTGGGATTGTTTGGTGTTGAAATAAGGATTCCTTTTGTTTTTTTTGTCAGCCTCTTTTTTATATCCTCTGCTTTCACACGAAAAGCGTTTTCCTCATAGGTTGGCACAGATATAGGTTTGCCGTGGGCGAACCATACATTTGAGTTGTAGGATACATAGCAGGGTTCAGGAATAAGGATCTCATCTCCAGGATCAGTTATTGCCCGTACTGCAAGATCCAGTCCCTGGCTGACTCCGCTTGTGATAAGGATTTCGTCTTTAGGGTTTCTGTTGATTTTATTCCGGACTTTTAGTTTCTCTGAGATCTCTTCTCTTAATTCAGGTATTCCATAGTTTGACGTATAAGAGGTGTAGTCGTTTTCGATTGCCCTTATTGCAGCATCCTTCAAAGGCTCAGGTGTGGGAAAATCCGGTTCTCCGACGCCGAGGCTGATTACGTCTTTACTTCCCATAACCAGATCAAAAAATTTTCTTATTCCTGAAAACGGGATTTCATTAACTCTTCTCGCAATCATTCTGTTGGGTCATATGCTAACCTTTAACCTCTTTGACTTATCTTCAAATGATTTGAATCCGTCGCGTTTATATTCCTCGAGAACAATGTGGGTGTAGGTTCCGACTACATCTTTTTTCGGCGCCAGTTTCTCTGTCACAAACTCACTTATCTCATCTATGTTTGATGCCTCCACCAGCATAATTATGTCATATTCTCCTGTTGCAACATAGAGGTCTTTAACCCGTGAATCCTTTGATATTTCTTCACATATCTGTGAGAATCCCGCCCGTTGTTGCGGCACCACCTTTACTTGTATGATTGCAGTAGACCTAGATTTGCCTTTCTTTTTCCAGTCGATTATTGCCTTAAATTTCCTTATTATATTTGTCTTCTTAAACAAGGATATTTTTTCTTCGACTTCTTTATTGGATATATCAAGCATCTGGGCTATTTCAGAAACCGTAATCCGTGCATCTTCTTCAAGCAGTTTAAGTATTTCCTCATCGACATTTGCTTTACTCATTTTATATCACCATCAAGAAATAATAGTTAGATTAACTTCATTGCGCGTGCAAGCTCTGCGTTGAGTACGCTTGCTCCGGCAGCACCCCTTATTGTGTTGTGGCTTAAGCAAGTGAATTTAAGTAGTTTTTCTTTTTTCTTCCTTATCCTGCCTACAGATATACTCATTCCATCTCCCAGATCCCGGTCTAGGGCTGGTTGCGGGCGGTCTTCTTCACCCATAACTATTACTGGCTGCTCTGGAGCTGTTGGGAGATTGAGTTTTTGAGGTTCTCCTTTGAATGATGAAAATTCCTCTTTTACATCTTCTATCCTAAAGTCTTCCTGGGTTCGGACGAATACTGCCTCTGTGTGGCCGTTTCTTACCATGACCCTGTTGCATGATGCAAAGACGTCAAAGTCTGCGAACTTTATTTTGTTGTCTCTGAGTTGGCCTAGGATCTTGAGTCCTTCAAGCTCTGCTTTTTCTTCTTCATTTTTTATGAAGGGTATAACATTGTCAATTATAGCCATTGAGGGTACTCCGGCGTATCCTGCGCCAGAGAGTGCCTGCATGGTTGCAAGATTAACCCAATCTATCCCGAACGCATCCATTATTGGTTTAAGTGGTGTTATGAAACCTATCGTTGTGCAATTGGGGTTTGTAACAATGAACCCCTCCCAGCCCCGGTTTTCTTTTTGGACATTAACTAAGTTGAGGTGGTCTGGATTCACTTCGGGGATGGCTAAGGGTATGTCTTCATCCATCCGGTAGGTTGCAGTATTCGAAAATACAGGTATATGTTTTGCAAAGCCGCCTTCTATGTCTTTTGCAATATCTGAAGGTATTGCCGAGAACACGAAATCAAGTCGGTCAGAAACCGCGGGATCAATTTTTTCTACAGTCATGTCCGCTATCTCGTCAGGGATCCTGCTTTCAAGATACCAGTTAGCAGCCTCAGAATATTTTTTGCCTGCGCTTCGCTCTGAGGCACATAACGCCTCTATCTTAAACCAGGGGTGATCATTCAATTGCTCTATGAATCTTTGACCGACCATCCCAGTGGCCCCTAATATACCTACCTTGAGCTTCATCTTGGAGTATAATAGATTATGTGGGAATTAATAAATAGTCGACAGCAGTCTCTGTATCCGTCTCTTCACCATTCCATAAAATATTTTTTTTTTATTTATGTTTGAAACTATTTTTATTTTATCAGATAATATGGATTCTATTGGATCAGAGTCAACAATTATTGATACTGTATCCAGCTCCCATATAGAATGTGCGTCGCTTCCACCTACCTTTGGCAGGTTGGCTTTTTCTGCGGCTTTTCGGGTGTTCCGTGAAGCATGTAATGTGTGTCCGTTAATTACTTCAACTGCATCAAAATCTAGTTTATGTATTAAGTCACCTACCCCTGAACGTATGCTATCGTAGGGGTGGGCTGCTATCGCGATTCCTCCGAGTGCGTGTGCTCTCTCCACCACAGCGGATGCAGGGATTTGGGCATCTATGTGTTCTGTAACATTTAAAACAAGTATATGGCCATCCAGGGACGAAACCTCGATTCCAGGAATTACAATAAAATCTTCTGTAGCATACCTTAGAGCCCGTATGCCGCCTTTGATTGTGTCGTGGTCGGTTACTGCTATCCCATCTAAACCAATCTTTTTAGCATAGGCAACCATTTCTTCTACGGTATTGGCTCCGTCAGAGTAGCGTGTGTGGGTGTGTATGTCTAACCTCATTTTTGTAGTGTGAAAAAGAGTGTAACGGACCTGCTGGGATTCGAACCCAGGTCCGGGGATCCGAAGTCCCCCAGGATATCCAAACTACCCCACAGGCCCCTATACAAAAATATTTAATAGAAGAATATAATAGGAAGGATATAGAATTAAATGCATGCAGTAAAAAAAGTAGATAGTTATTGTTTTGTCGCAGAGGGTGTCTATTTCGGCTCTTATTTTTTTGTCCATTTCTCCGTTGTATCTCTTGATTCCAAAAAGAATAGTAACTGCAGCAGCATTCATCTTGTAGGTCAGATTTTAGGGGTGAGATGAAATGAGTTTTTTGAGCGGGAACTCTAGTCTGCCCTTGACTCGCCTGTATTTTGACATCAGCCTCTCTTTTCCGTGGATTTCTTTGACTTTGACTTCGATCCAGTTATCTGTTATTTTTATAAGGTTGTAGCTTTGAGGTATTGTGGCTCTGACTTTTTCTGTGGACGGTGATCCTGCAGTGATTATTGCCATATTGTTAAGAAACCATGAGTAGGGTGTATGGCGGTGCCCTGAGAGAACAACGTCAACCCCTTCCTCAACAAGTATTCTCAAAACATCTCCCGCATCATTTAGAACAGACCGTTCTCGTCCAGTCATAGGTATTGGAATCAGGTGATGGTGGAGTACAACAATCTTTAGGCTTTCCTCAGGGATTTTTTTAAGTTGTTTTTTAAGCCAACGTTGTTTTCCTCTTCCGATGGCCCCTTCATCAAGGTCGGGTATGGTGCTGTCTAATCCTATGAGAGTTAAATCATCTGAAACCTTCAAGACAGTGTTCCCGTATCCAAAGTATTTTTCAAAATATAAGTCGCCTCGGTATCTTGCGTCATGGTTTCCGGGGACTATGAGTTTTTTTTGTTTAAAGCAGCGCACATATTCATCAGCTTTCTTATATTCTTCCTTGAACCCGAAGCCCGTCAAATCACCGCTTAAAACAAGAAGATCAGGGTCTATTTCGTTAACCTCATGTATGCAGCTTTCAAGCATATCCTGCATAAAGTTTACCTTGCCAACATGTATGTCCGATATATGTGCTATTTGAATTTCCATTTTACTTAAATATTTCTCCGGTTTCCTTAAACCACAAGAGCAGATCTAACTCAGCTAAGGGAATCTGTATTTCATTGGAGAATGTTCTCATCTCCTCTTCTATTTCAAGGTATCGTCTCTTGGTGAGGTTTTTTGGCATCTTGTCTATGACTCCCAAAGACACAAGATTTTTGAGTATGTGCCTATCCAAGATGGCTAAGTCGTTTCCTCGGCCTATGTTGCGAATGAAATGGCTTGCTTCCTTTAATCCAAAGCCTTTCACAGCATCTTCAAGAAAGTCTCTGAGGTCAGTTGAGTTATCATAACTATTAAGCAATTCCTTGATGCCACCTGCCCTAAACAGTTCCCTTGCTTGGATGATTCGCTTCGCTTTCGTGTGATGGAATCTGACTCCAGTGTTTCTTAGAAAATCAGCAAGTTCGCTTTCAGTGTAGGTTTGTAGGCCTCCGCGTTCCATCAGGGGATGTATTGCATTAAACCATGCAAATTTCGCTTTTGTCTGGGGTGTGCAAAGACAGAAGCAGAGTTCAGCAAATAATACGTTTTCCGGTTCAGTATCTATTTTACCAAAGTCGCTTAGGCGTTTCTGTATTGCCTTCTTTTTTGTTTTGTAGAGTTTTTTTAGCTCATCTACCAAGGGTTTCTCTTCAGTTTCCATATCCAGGCAAGAAAGTTTGCAGCTATATGAACCATCGGGGTCATAACAACGATAACAAAGAACATATCATAGTCTATAACCCGTGTTAGAAGCCAAGAAAAGAAGAATGCTCCGAATACAAAATCAAGTTGATCTAATAGTGGTGCAGGGTCTCCTGATTTAAGACCGACTCTTCTTTTAATAAAGCTTGCAGTCATATCACCTATGATGGTCCCAAAACTCAGCATAAATGCAAGTTCTACAGTCATCTGTGGAAGCACAAGTTCAGGTGTGCTTAATAGTTCACTAAAAAAGTAGGTTGCATCTTGCTGTAGTATTGTTAGAATTGCGCCCACCACGGTTCCTGAAATGATCCCTATGAAAAACCCTCTCCAGGTTTTCCCATCGCCTAAGAGCCTTATTCCCTGCCAGCATTTGCCTCGGTCAATTGGTTTACCATATTTTTCAAGGATCTTGATCTTGGAAAACTGCACAGGCATAGAATTGGCAAAATATGCAGGAAGGATGAACCACAACGCTTGCAGTATTCTGACTTCCACAGCCATAACTTCAAAATCCATGAATTCAGCACCCATAATACTTAATTACACTTTATTAAATATATCATATAAGTTACTTACACTTTTAAAAGGTGGCCTACTGAGACTTTATTTAAAAGACCCTTCCCTCATTCACACTGGAACCATGCGCCAATAACAATAAAAAGTATCTCTGCTAATCCCCTGCTTGTTTTTACACTCCAAACCAAAAGTGTAAGTAATCGGGTGGAATAGAACACCACATAAACATAAAGTAGGTTATAAACCTTTAAACATATACTTTAGTATGAAAAGAGATGTGGGTAGATACCATAAGCTTCCGTGGGGTGGAGGGCAATTAACGATTCCTAAAGATCTTGTCAAGGAGTTGAATTTGGGTAATAAGGATAAGGTTCTCTTAGAGTATGATTCAGGTAAGAATGAATTGAGGATTACAAAGCTTTAGATTTTTTTTATTTTATATCTGCTCCCATCTCGAAACTGAAGCTTTTAGTATATCGCTATTTGATATTAGTCCAATTATTTTATCTCCGTGTATGACGGGAAATCGCCGTATATTGGTTTTTGCCATAAGGTTGGCTACGGATTCTATTGAATTATCCTGTGAAACTGTTATTAGTGGAGTAGTCATTATTAAGGAAACTCTTATTTTATCTATTTTTTTGTTTTGTGCTATTACTTTATTGATTATATCCTTTCTTGTTATTATGCCGTAATCAGAGTAGTTTTCACCTTCGACAAAGAGGCTTGTCACCATCTTATAATGCATTTTTTTGATCGCATCCCTGACGTTTGCATCAGGTGAGATCTTTACTATATTGGTTGTCATGATGTCTTTAACATTCATTGTGAACACCTAGGTTTAAATTATACCGACCTAGGTTTAAATTATACTTATGTTAGATACTATAAATACATGGATGGTAAACTATGATACCACCACACATATTATCACATCAAATATGAATCCAATATAAGACTATTAAAATGAAATGCGATGAACTTAAGAAAATGGCTGTATGGTTAGACATCACAGAGCAGCAGTTTGGTATCCTGTTATCTATATACAAAATAGAAGCTATAAGGGAGAGAACAACACCAAAAAATATAGAGAAAGAATACATGAAAGCATATGGTAAAGCACCTCAGAGGTCAAATCTTTTCAGGCAGATAAGGCAGCTGATTTCAAAAAACATGATAACAAAGGGGGGGCAGGGAATTTATTCAGTAAACTTTGATGCCATATATTCTATCCTCCAGAGCAGAAAGGAGGGGTTTATAGAGGAATTAAATGAATTTAACAGAGTCTCTGAGCAACTAAAACAATATTTTAAGAAGGCGGTTCTCCAGACAACCAAACCAAAAGTGTCTTATCTTAACTATGATGAGTTTTACAACACCCTTGCAAAATCTTTAAGGACAGCAGACAAATTTTACAAGATATCAAATTTTCCCACGATCGCATATACTTACCCACTTACTACAGGGATAGGGATAAGTAACTATACGGACCTTGTCTGGGAACGTTGCTTTAAGAGAGGTGAACTGCATGCGTGTTATTTAACAACATTAAATATAGATTTTCCATTTAATCATGCATTCAGAACCTATGGAGATCCAAAGAAAGCATATAGGGAGTGTAAAATTATTATAGATCAACTCTGGAATCAGATTGAAACACATAACAACCTTGATATCAGATATTTAAAGGAGCCGCAGGGAATGGATGTCTTCATCCCTGAGAGATACGAACCTAGAGAGTTCTTTCTTTACACGAGAGATGAGCACAGGAATATTATTGGAGGGATAGAGATAAGGTCTCCTGAAACAGCGATAAGTGCAAAACACATGTTTATGCGAGACTTTGAGTATGCAAAGCAGATCCGTGGCCATGAGGGAGAAAAAATAATTGAGAATCTAAAGAAGAAGCTTGAAGAAAAATATAGTCTCTGTAAATTCTAAAGTAGTCAGCTTTTAAACATAGACTACGTGGAAAATAAATACATAGAGGAGTGGAAGAGGTATCTTTTAAATCTATAATACCTAATATTATATTAGAACAGTAAATATTTTCAATAATTTAAGTAGGAGGGCATATCTAAGATATGTTTGATTAGTTTGATAATGTAGGCAAAACTTAGTGCAAACTGCTAATATTCCAAAATAGCGACCAAACAACTCCAGTTGATCCTGCTGGAGGCTACTGCTATTGGGGTCTGCTTAAGCCATGCATGTTAGGGTTTCCAGCAAGGAAGCCCAGCGAACAGCTCAGTAACACGTGGATAATCTATTCTTGAGAGGCACATAACCTCGGGAAACTGAGGATAATATGCCATAGATGAGATGTTCTGGAATGACTCTCATTAAAAGGATGTGACCTATTGCTGGTCATTATTGCTCAAGAGAGAGTCTGCGGCGGATTAGGTTGACGTTAGGGTAATGGCCTAACGTGCCCGCGATCCGTACCGGCTATGGGAGTAGGAGCCGGGAGATGGATACTGAGACAAAGATCCAGGCCCTACGGGGCGCAGCAGGCGCGAAACCTCCACAATGTGCTAACGCATGATGGGGGGACCCCAAGTGTCCTTGTACAACAAGGACTTTTATAGAGTGTAAAAAGCTTTAAGAATAAGGGCTGGGTAAGACCGGTGCCAGCCTCCGCGGTAACACCGGTAGCTCTAGTGGTAGCCGTTTTTATTGGGCTTAAAGCGTTCGTAGTCGGTTTGGTAAGTTCCTTGTGAAATTCTATGACTTAATCGTAGAGCTTGCAGGGAATACTGCCAGGCTTGGAACCGGGAGAGGTCAGGGGAATTCCTTGGGTAGCGGTGAAATGTTATAATCCAAGGAAGACCACCAATAGCGAAGGCACCTGACTAGAACGGGTTCGACGATGAGGAACGAAAGCTAGGGGAGCAAACAGGATTAGATACCCTGGTAGTCCTAGCCGTAAACGATGTGGGCTAAGTGTTTCCTGAACTTCGTGTTCAGGAAGCGTTGAAGGGAAACCGTTAAGCCCACCGCCTGGGGAGTACGGTCGCAAGGCTGAAACTTAAAGGAATTGGCGGGGGAGCACCACAAGGGGTGGAGTCTGCGGTTTAATTGGATACAACGCCGGGAAACTTACCAGGGGCGACGGCAGTATGATGGCCAGGCTAATGACCTTGCTTGACGAGCCGAGAGGTAGTGCATGGCCGCCGTCAGCTCGTACCGTGAGACGTGCGGTTAAGTCCGTTAACGAGCGAGACCCGTGCCTTTATTTGCTATCTTCCTCGATGGAGGGAGTGCACTATAAAGGGACCGCTGGCGATGAGTCAGAGGAAGGTGCGGTCGACGATAGGTCTGTATGCTCCGAATCTCCTGGGCTACACGTGGACTACAATGGCACAAACAATGGGTTGCAACTCTGAAAGGAGAGAGCTAATCCCCTAAATTGTGTCTTAGTTCGGATTGAGGGTTGAAACCCACCCTCATGAAGCTGAAATCCCTAGTAATCGCTGGTAACCATCCAGCGGTGAATATGTCCCCGCTCCTTGCACACACCGCCCGTCAAACCAACCGAGTGAATTTGTAACGAGGTTCTCCCATTTGAGAGAGTCAAGTTATAGGTTTGCAAGGGGGGTTAAGTCGTAACAAGGTAGCCGTAGAGGGATCTGCGGCTGGATCACCTCCAAGAAAAACCAGTGGTTTGCACTAAGTGTCAATTTCATTATCATTCTATGGATATATTATCCGTTGGGGGCCCGTAGATCAGTCTGGTAGATCGTCCGCCTTGCACGCGGGAGGCCTCGGGTTCAAATCCCGACGGGTCCAATAAAATATAATCACTTTTTAAGTCTTTGATACTTATAATAAGTTCATCGGTAGTAGACGTGAAAATAGTCGACCTGTGAAATAACTACCGCTTTATTCTATAATCAGGTAATTTTAGATGCAATTCACAAGCTTATTTGTGGATGAAGGGTGGATAATAATCATTTGATTATTTGTTATGAAACCATGTATAGATGATTCGCCAGAGGAAGTGTGTTAGAATTAAACCACACAGTGGATGGCTTGGTCTAATTGCTGATAAAGGACATGGCAAGCTGTGATATGCCCAGACGAGGCGCATGCAGCCGTAGACTCTGGGATCTCTGAATTGCTCCGGAAGGAGCGGGAACGTGGGGAATTGAAACATCTTAGTACCCACAGGAAAAGAAATCAATCGAGATTCTGTAAGTAAAGGCGATCGAAAGCTGAATAGGGCAAACTGAATGCTTTTTTGAAAGGGAAAGTAGATGTGGTGTTTTGTGGCCCCTGTTAAGGTTTTCCTCGGAGAAGATGAATTCTGCTGGAAAGCAGTACCGTGGAGGGTGATAGTCCCGTAGTCGTAATCTGAGATGATCTTAGGGGTTCACGAGTAGTGGGCATTGGATATTGCTCATGAATGTTGGAGACATTAACTTCAAACCCTAAATACAAATTAGAACCGATAGCGCAATAGTACCATGAGGGAAAACTGAAAAGGATCCCTAACAGGATGTGAAAAGAACCTGAAACTGTGTGGTGATAGATAGATATGGCCGTTCGCGGTTATATCGTTCGTCTTGAAACATGAGGCAGGGAGTGTATGTATGCGGTAAGGTGGAAGCCTTAGCGAAAGCGATTGTTCGCAGCACCGTTAGGTGTCAGGGACATGGTATGAACTGCCATTAATCGCGTGCATACTACCTGAAACCAGGCGATCTAACCCGGGGCAGGATGAAGTCCCTCAACAGAGGGATGGAGGTCCGTTAGAGTTTCTAGGCTCAACCTGTTCTCGTGACCCCGGGATAGGAGTGAAATGCTAATCGTGCTTGGTAATAGCAGGTTCCTCTCAAAATAGCCCTCAGGCTATTCTGGCTAGAGATAGATTGTGGGGTAGAGCACTGATTGGGTATTTCGGGGGCGAAAGCCCTCACTATCCTGTCAAACTCCGAACCCATAATCATCGTAGACGGCTGGAAAAGGGGTTGGGGGGTAAGCCCCTGATCCGAAAGGGAAACAACCCTGCTTGTGGTTAAGGCCCCAAAATGTTAACTAAGTGTAAGCAAAGGCGTCTTGGGTCTAAGACAGCTAGAAGGTTAGCTTAGAAGCAGCTATCCTCTAAGGAGTGCGTAACAGCCCACTCGCCGAGATCTAGGGCCCTGAAAATGGACGGGACTAAGTTAGCTGCCGATACCACAATGCTCCGTGAGGAGATCATGTAGGGAGGTGCTTTGCTGGAGCAGAAGTCTTCCTTTAAGGGAAGGTGGATCCTGCAAAGATAAGAATCCTGCCAAGAGTAACAGCAAAGAGAGGTGAGAATCCTCTCCACCTGAAGGGCCAGGGTTCCTCAACAATGTTCATCAGTTGAGGGTTAGTCGATCCTAAGACATGTGTAATTCATTCTTGTCGAAAGGGAAACTGGTTAATATTCCAGTACCTTACAAGTACATGTGGCAACACAAGTTCACCTTCTGACTCTTTGAGGTAGTCTGAGCACAATTGTCGTTGTGTCTAAGTAAGATGATGCTGTGGAGTATTGTAATAATGAGAAGCAGCATAAATTATGAATAGTTGCCTTTAGGCAATTCAGATAACCCTCGGAGGCCATGAAAAGGGAGGTGATCGGATCTTGTATGATCGTACCGAGAACTGACACAGGTGCCCCTTGGTGAGAAGCCTCAGGTGTGTCGAGATAATTCAGTCTAGGGAAGTCGGCAAATTAGCTCCGTAACTTCGGGATAAGGAGTGCCTATCCAGTGATGGATAGGTTGCAATAACAAGGGGAGTCCGACTGTTTAATAAAAACATAGGTCCCTGCAAATTCGTAAGGATGTGTATAGGGGCTGATACCTGCCCAGTGTCGGTACGTGAAGTTTCGGTTCAACGGAATTAAGCGCCGATAAACGGCGGGGGTAACTATGACCCTCTTAAGGTAGCGAAATGCCTTGCCGCTTAATTGGCGGCCTGCATGAACGGTTTAACGAGGCTCCCACTGTCCCAGACTGAAGCTCGGTGAACTTACTTTTCTGGTGAATATGCCAGAGACTTCCAGTGGGACGCGAAGACCCCGTGGAGCTTTACTGCAGCTTGTTGTTGGATTGTGATTACAGTTGCGCAGCGTAGGTGGTAGATGTCGAAACTATCTTTTCGGAGATAGTGGAGTCGCAAGTGAGACACCACCCTTCTTTGATTACAACCCTAACTCTTTTAGAGAACACCAACAGGTGGGCAGTTCGGCTGGGGCGGTACACCGTTGAAACAATATCGACGGTATCTAATAGTTGGCTCAGATGGGTTAGAAACCCGTTGTAGAGGATAAGACCAAAAGCCAGCTTGACTAGATTCTGAACAGCAAGGAATCTAGACTCGAAAGAGAAGTCTAGCGAACCTCGATACCTCATTAATGGAGGTTCGAGCTGATGGAAAAGCTACCCCGGGGATAACTGAGTAGTTGCGGGCAAGAGTACACATCGACCCCGCAGCTTGCTACTTCGCTGTCGGCTCATTCCATCCTGGCCGTGCAGAAGCGGCCAAGGGTGGGGTTGTTCGCCCATTAAAGGGATACGTGAGCTGGGTTTAGAACGTCGCGAGACAGTTTGGCGGCATCTACTGGAAGTGTTACCTATCTGAGAGGAAGGTTCATTTAGTACGAGAGGAACAATGAATCGCAGCCTCTGGTCTACCAGTTGTCTGACAAGGCATGCTGGGTAGCTACGCTGTAGCCGATAAAGGCTGAAAGCATCTAAGCCTGAAGCGGCTCTCAAAAAGAGATAGGTTAGGCTCCTGTATAACACAGGTTTGATAGGCAGGGGGTGTAAGTATCAAGCTTCGGCGAGATATTCAGCCCACCTGTACTAATTGCCGTCTCTAGCACACTACTAGCGATAAATTATCTATACATGGTTTTTCATAACATGAGGTAGTTGCTGTGGGGCTTCGCCCTTAGGGGTGAGGAAGTTCCATCCACCAATTATTTTACAGCTTTTTTTTGCGTGGCGAAAGTTATGGTAGCATCTAAAGAGACGAGATGCCTATACGTTATTATGATGCTTTGGTTGAAGATGCGTATTGGCTTGTGAAACGAGATGCCCTGTTTGGTGTAAGGCATGTTTTTGCCGCTTAGACGAATGCCCCAGAAGTCAACGCAAGCATTGTTTGCAATAAGGCTTTACAGAAGATGGGCTACTGCTACTGCCTCAATATTTTTTTTATCATCTGAAAAAAATGATTGTAATGAAATTTGGCGGCACTTCTGTCGGATCTGCCGAGACAATAGGTAGGATAACAGATCTTGTAGTATTGGAAAAAGATAAAAAAGTTGTTGTTGTCTCTGCTATGTCAGAGGTCACTGACATGCTGGTATCTATTGCAAAAAAGGTTTCGGATTTACCTACTGCACTTGTTGAATTGGAGTGTGAACGATTTTATCTTGAATTTTTTTCTAAGCATAAGTCTGCTGCTAAAGGGGTTATTAAAGATAAAAGGGTTTTAAAGCGTGTATTAAAGAAGATTGATGAATTGTCTAATGAATTGAGAATAACCTTGTTGGGTGTAGGTTATCTAGGGGATCTGTCTCTTAAATCTTTGGACTATGTATTATCTTTCGGTGAGCGTGTCTCTGTTTTGATTGTTGCAGGTGCTCTTGAGTCTAAGGGTATGAAGACTAAGGCATTGACGGGATATGAAGCAGGAATTGTAACTGATTCAAATTTTGGTTGTGCGCGGCCGATTTATGCACGGATGTCTGATACTGTAGGATCTGCTTTGATGCCTTTATTGGATAAGGGGATTCTTCCGGTTGTTGCTGGTTTTGTTGCTGCCGACGAGAACGCTAGGATAACAACTATGGGTAGAGGGGGGTCAGATTATACTGCTTCTCTTTTAGGTAGATTTCTTGAAGTTGATGAAGTCCAGATCTGGACTGATGTGGATGGTATTTTGTCTGCTGATCCGAAGGTTGTGGATTCGGTTCAGCTGATTTCTAAGATATCTTATGTTGAAGCGATGGATCTTGCTCATTTCGGTGCGAAGGTTATTCATTCTAAGATGATAGAGCCTGCAATGGATGCAGATATTCCGGTAAGAATAAAGAATTCATTTAATCCAGAGGGTGGGGGAACATTGATTGTTAGGGAGCAGGAAAAGATTGAGCGTGTGATTAAGGCAGTTGCTATTGAAACTGATGTGGATATCTTGAACTTGAAGGGTGTGGGTATGGCTGAGACCCCTAATATTGCAGGTAAGCTCTTCAATTTATTGGGTGTGAATAACATAAATATTGCCATGATCTCTGGCTCATCTGAATCTAATCTATCTTTTGTTATATCTAATGATGATCTTACCTGTGCCGTTGAACTAATTAACGAAAATTTTGTAGGGAATGGTATCAGGAAGCTTGAGGTCTTGGATGATGTTTGTATCATAACTATCGTCGGTGTTGGTATGGCTGGTACGAAGGGTATTGCTGCAAGGATTTTTCAGACGGTTTCAGATAATAATGTTAATATTATAATGATTGCTCAAGGTTCTTCTGAAGTCAACATCTCCTTTATTGTTAAGGCGGAAGACGGTAATAGGGTTGTGCAATCCATACATAATAGATTCATTGACAATGAAATCTGATCTTGTTAAGAAGGCGGTTGAAATACTTTCGGATTCAGGTTATCTGGTGCTTGACTGCAGCGGTTTAAGGAGCTGTTTTGACTTAGTTGCACGCAAGGACCAGGTTCTTATCATAAAGATTCTTGCAAACATTGATGGGCTTACGAGAAAAAACTGTAGTGAGTTGCAGGATGTTGCCTCGATGACGTCTACTGTGCCTCTTGTCTTAGGTGATCATATGAAGTCTGCAAAGCTTTCAGAGGGTGTCATCTATGCGAGATATGGCATTCATGCCCTTAATCTTAAGACTCTTGAGGGGGTAGTTAATGAAAATCTGCCTTCTCCTTCTATTTATTCTGTGAGAGGTAACTATTGTATCGGGATTGATTCTAAGTTGCTTGTGAAGCTGCGTAAAGAACTGAATCTGACTCAACAGAAACTTGCTTATGAATTGAATGTATCTAAACAAACAATACATAGATATGAGTTGTCTGGTAGGATGTGTTTGAATATAGCTGAACGCTTGATGGATCTTCTTGGAAAGGATATCACCTTACCTCAGAAGGTTTTTTCTTTTGAGGAAATTACCTATTCTGAGAACTCTACTGCACACATTACTTCTCTGAAGAAAATGGTTTTAGAGAAGTTTCAGAATCTTGGTTTTTCTACTGCGTTGACAAATGCACCTTTTGATATTGTTGCAATTGAGTTGAACAATGAACGGGTTATAACTACTGTGAGTGATGATTCCCGTAGGCTTAGGTTGAAAGTCGAAATTATGAATGATGTTTCTGAAATTCTTGGAATTTATGGTGTATGTATTAGTAATCGGAATGAGGATTCTGATGTTGTCATCTTAAAGCCAGGTGAGTTAAATGAAATTAATGATTCAGATGAGTTGATCAGTATTCTTTCAGGTTCCTAAAAAATATTATTTATAAACAATCAAACCCATATCTAATCACAAAATGAGATGGATGAAGAGAAGGGACTGGCTATTTGATGACTTCTTCAGGGACTTCGAAGACGAATTCAGAGGAATCGAGGAGGAGATTATAAGAATACTTGATGAAGCTGATGTGTTGTCCGAAGATAAAAATAATAGCAAACAAGTCATATATGGTTTTTCTGTGGAGGTTGGACCTGAGGGTGAACCAAAGATTGTGAAATTCGATAATATTTTAAACAATAAAGATGAAGTAAGTAGTACTGATGAACGCGAACCATTGATCGATATCATTGAATTAGGTAAAAAAATCAAGGTTGTCGCAGAACTACCTGGTCTCGAAAAAGAGGATATCTTCCTTGATCTCACCGAGAACATGCTTGAGATTAATGTTAATACAACATCTAGAAAATATAATAAAAAACTGGTGCTTCCTAACAGAGTTAAACCCAATGTATCTAAAGCAGTCTATAAAAACGGTGTTCTGGAGGTTACTTTGACTCAACTTAAGGAGAAGAATAATGGTTCTTTTAGAATAAATATAGAATAGCGCCTCTTGTTATCTGTTAATCTTATTTATATACATCTAAACCCATAACTAAAATCAACTATGATACACCCTAACCCATAACTAATCACAATATTTTTTCGACTAAAAAAAGAATATATGAGGAACTAAAATGACACAATACGGTGGACAACCAATATTTATTTTGCCCGAAGGGGCTTTGAGGACAACAGGTAGAGATGCGCAAAGAAATAACATCATGGGTGCTAAAGCTGTAGCCGAAACAGTAAGAACTACTCTCGGACCTAGGGGAATGGATAAGATGATGGTCGATGATTTAGGTGACATCACCATCACAAACGATGGAGCAACCATCGTTGAAGAGATGAATGTTGAGCATCCAGCAGCCAAGATGGTTGTTGAAGTAGCTAAAACTCAGGATGCCGAAGTAGGTGACGGTACAACCACTGCAGTGGTTTTGACAGGTGAATTTTTAGCTAACGCTGAGAAGCTTCTTGATCAAAGCATTCATTCTTCAGTGATCGGCAGAGGTTATAGGATGGCTTCTAAGAAAGCTCAGGAGATCTTAGAAGAGATTGGAAAAAAGGTTTCCATTGATGATGATAAGCTTCTTACAGAGATCGCAATCACTGCAATGACAGGTAAGGGTGCTGAAGCATCTAAGGAACTGTTAGGGGAGTTATCTGTAACCGCTATCCAGCAGATCGCAGAGAAAGAAGATGGCAAAATTGTTGTTGATCTGGATAATGTGAAACTTGAGAAGAAGGAAGGCGGAAGCACAGCTGACTCTGAGCTTATTCAGGGCGTAATCATCGATAAGGAGAGGGTTCATCCAGGTATGCCTAAAAAAGTCAACGACGGCAAGATCGCCCTCCTTGATACAGCTATTGAGATTAAGGAAACTGAAACGGATGCAAAGATTCAGATCACCGACCCCAGTCAACTGCAAGCATTCATAGATCAAGAAGAAAATTTCTTAAAAGAAATGGTTGAGTCTATTGTTGATGCAGGTGCAACTGTTTTGTTTTGCCAGAAGGGTATTGATGATTTAGCTCAGCATTTTATGGCAAAGAAAGGTATTTTTGCAGTTAGAAGAGTTAAGAAATCGGACATGGAGAAACTATCTAAGGCTACTGGAGCCACTGTTGTCACGAACTTGAAGGATCTTGAATCTAAGGATTTAGGCCATGCAAAATTGGTTGAGGAGAATAAGATCGCTGGTGATGACATGATTTTTGTATCAGGTTGTAAGAATCCGAAAGCCGTAAGTATCCTTGTGAGAGGGGGTACAGAGCATGTTGTTGATGAAGTAGAGCGGGCAGTTAATGATGCTCTTGGCGGTGTTGCTGCTGCTGTAGAGGTTGGTATGATTGTTCCAGGGGGCGGTGCTCCTGAGATTGAATTAGCCAGGAGGCTTCGGGAGTTTGCAGAGTCTGTCGGCGGCAGAGAGCAGCTTGCTATTGGTGCCTTTGCTGATGCAATGGAGATTATTCCGCGAACTTTGGCTGAAAGCGCCGGCTTGGATGCCATTGACATCCTTGTGGAGTTGAGAGCTAAACACGATAAAGGTGACTTGAACGCTGGTGTCCTCGTATTGGAGGGAGGCGTTGGAGATATGTGGAAGCGGGGAATTGTTGAGCCTTTGAAGATTAAAACTCAAGCAGTGAAGTCTGCATCTGAGGCGGCTGAAATGATTCTACGTATAGATGACGTTATCTCCACTACTAAGCCACGAGGCGGAGGAGGTGGAGGTATGCCGCCAGGCGGCATGGAAGGAATGGGCGGAATGCCTGGTATGATGTAAGTTATAAGTTACATCATACATTATTTTTTCTCTTTCTCTATTTTTTTTTTATTTATTTTATTTATTTTATTCTTGTTTGAATGCTAGTGTTTTCACTACTCCCCCATGCACCACATTCTGCTCTAATCCAGTGTAGGGTAGGTTTGCACCGAATTCTCCAAACATAAAAGAAAGCAAAAAGGGACACCTAATTTTTTTCAAGGTATCCTCCAAGGATTTGAAGTCGAATTCAAAGAAGAGAGGTAATGCAACACAACATATCACCAGCAGGGAATCAGCATCCGAAAATCTCTTATGGATGTTATTGTATGTTATAATCTGGTCTTTTTTTGTTGTTTCAGTTCTCCGTAATTCAGTGCCTTCGGGCTTATATGATTGAGTGAGTAAATAATTCTTTTCTTCCTCTAATTCCAACACAAAAAAAAGCTCTACTGAATCCTCAGTCAGATAAGTACCTAAAATGGTTACACCTACTCTTGGTCCACTCTCATAGAGTAATGCATTAGCCTTAAAAAGATACTTGATAATCCGTGCTATATCTGCTTTTGTAAGTGCGTATTTCATGAGCATGTTTTGGAAGTAGGGTCGTATATGCTGTATTTTGCAGTATTCATCTACTGCGTTTTTTCCATTGATTTCAAATACATTGATTTCATTGCATTTAGTTATCATAAATTTTTCGTTGTCTTTGCAGAATCTGAACCCCGAATCTATCTCAAATTTTGTTTTAATTTTTTTCAGGGGAATGCATAAAATGTGGTTATCATACATTCCGTCGTTGGTTGCAACAAATGCAGGGGGAGAGGACGCTCCGCCCAGTATCTGTAGGTTGGGGTGAATATTGTTTATCCTTCTTAAAATAAAGTCCATGATAACATTTTGTTGGCAAGTTGTAGCTGAGTATGTTAGACATAGACTCCATCCGTTCAATTTGGGTGTGATTTGTTCAATTGTTTCTATAGGTTCATTGAAATTAATTTTCTCATGGAAAATATCTACATCAAAGTCTCCACATAGAACAGCTACAACTATGGCATTTTCAACATAGCCCTTAGGTGTTGCGCTTCCACTCACCCGCACTCCAGCAAATGAGGTTGTAAGATTCTGGATTAGTGACTCGAAAAAATCCAATAGAACAAAATCATCCTTCAGTGAAGCATGCACTAATGCAACCTTTGCATTCTCACAGTTCTCGATGAATTCAATTACCTTATCTACATCCAATTCATCCCTTCTTTGAACAAGAAGCTGCATATCCATTTTATCTATCCAAGAATTGGAGGAGTATATAAAAAATATAAGAAACTATAAGTTAAAAGATAGAATAAAACATAGAGCGATGAAGTATATAAGTCGTGGAATAACAATTAAATATTTATAAATCCACTATTATAGGTGTAGGGTGATTATTTAAACCCGTATAAAATGCCAATTTCCTGTGATGTTTTAGTTGTTGGGGCTGGACCTGCTGGTTCAATGGCTGCAAGATCGGCTGCACGAGGAAGAACCAAAACGATTTTTATCGATAAAAAAGAGGAAGTTGGTGTTCCTGTACAGTGTGCTGAGGGAGTTGGAAAATATTTATTTCCTTATCTGCCTTTTAAAATTCCAAAGAATTATTTAACGTGGAAAATTGACGGAATTACATTTCAGGTAGAAGATATTACAATAGAACGTAAAGGTGGACTTTGGGAGGGCTACACTATTAACCGTGAAAAATTTGATAAATGGTTATCCAATTTAGCAATAAGTGCTGGTGCCGAACTCAGAACAAATACTGAACTAATCCATTTAGAACTTGATAAAGAAAACAATGTCAGAAAGGCAACAGTTAGAGTATCTAAAAAAGTAATAGAGATAGAACCAGATGTTATCATCGCTGCAGATGGTGTCGAATCAACTGTGTTAAAACTTTTAGGATCGTATAATCCAAAAAAAGGGGACATAGCTGAAGTATATTCCTGGGAAATGAAAAATTTGAAACTTCATAATCCCCACATGGAACAGATTTATTTAGGTGATTTTACTCCAGGAGGTTATGCTTATATTTTTCCAAAATCAAGGACAGTGGCAAATGTTGGTGTTGGCGGAATAATGAAAGAAAAGGAACTTAAGAGGTACTTTCATGAATTTCTGGAACTTGAATCGGTAAAGAAACAAGTCAAAAATGCAGACTATGTCGTAGAAAAAACGAAAAAGGCGGTTTGGGGGGGTATTACAGGTGAGTGGGTTCAAGGAAATGTTCTCGTAGCAGGGGATGCTGCGAACCATAATCTGAAGCCATTCATTGAAGGTATTTTACCAAGTAGCATAAGTGGACATCTTGCAGGAGAACTTGGAACTAAAATGCACAAAGGGGAATCTATTGAAATGAAACAGTATATGGAATCAATTGAGAAACTGTTACATCCACATTTCAGGATATCACGTGGGATGGTTGAGAAAATGCAAAAATGGTTTACATCAAAACACTGTGGAAAACATCTACTTTTCGCAGGAATATTAACTAACCTATTTGAATTGGAGAGATTAAATGAACTAGAGGAAATGAGTTATAAGGCATTAGAAGTAAGATTATTGAAAGCTAAAAACAAACGACCATCACAGAATAATTAAGTGTCAATATAATAACACTAGGTAATTGTGCATTATTATGATATATGATATTTTAATTATCGGAGCGGGTCCTGCGGGATCAATGGCAGCAAAAACCGCCTCTGAGCTGAGTGTAAACGTATTGCTAATAGAACGTAATAAAGAAATCGGATATCCTGTAAGATGTGCTGAAGGAATAAATAAATTTTTGTTTAGGGATACAGGAATTAAAAAAGATGATTCATTCATAAAACAGAAAATAGATGGAACTAAAATATATTTTTACAATGAAATTTATGAGTTAAATGCAGATCAATGGAAGGGCTATACAATAGATAGAAGAATTTTTGATAAATATATAGCACAACAAGCCGAAATTGCTGGAGCAAGAATATCTGTAGACACTAAAGCCATTGGAATGAAAAAAATGGGGGGGATATGGCATGTAAAAGTCAAACAGGGAGCGAACTACAAAGAAATAAAAACGAGAATAGTTATTGGTGCAGATGGATTCGAGTGTAACATTGGAAGGTATGCTGGAATCAGAAATGGGTGGAAAACAAATGATTTTTCAAAAGGATATGCTCTTGAAATCTTTGGGCTAAACACTATCGAAAACAATGTGTGGCATATTGCTTTTGGTGAAGAATTCTTCCAAGGATGTGCCTGGCTATTCCCAAAGGGGGGAAAACACGCTAATGTAGGTGTTGCTGTCAGTTCAAAGATAAACGCTAAAAAATCGCTTGATTTTTTCATATTAGAATACCCTAATATTTGCAATATGATCGAAAAAAAATATGTTACATTGGAAACCAGAGGAGGGGGTATACCTATTTGTGGCCCTAAATTAACAAAAGAGACTATTGCTAATGGAATAATCTTAGTGGGTGATGCTGCAGGGATGGTTGATCCAATTACGGGGGAGGGTATTAGTCCCTCAATGATATCTGGCAGTGTAGCTGGTGAAACCGCTGCATTATGCATCAAAAAAAATAATTGGGGTAAAAAATATCTTAGCAAATATCAACAAAAATGGAAGGATAAGACGTATATAAACTCCACTCTTGGAGAAAACTTGGACTCATTACTCCAACTTAAAGAACAATTTTATAATGCTTTTATGAACAGAAAAATACCAACGAGAGTGAGAAGAGAACTTATCAATGAGATATTGGCACAGTAATAACGGAAATCAATACAAACAGGATAAATTAATGCTATCATATAATTGTTTTGGTGGGGACTTAGGATCATAACTTCCCTCTCCAGCACAGTAAACTATCATAAAAGGAGTATCTTGGAAATAATGTTTGAATTGATCATATGCGTGGTATATCTCACTTCCAAGTGTTTCTAATTGTGTTGCACAAGCTACACCTAGAATAATTTTAGGTTTATTTCTAACTATTTCATCAGCACATTCTTTCATTGCCTGAATAAGTGAAACTCCAGATGCAGACAGTATTTCTATATCATCTGTTTTAATACTATATCCACAGGCGATATTATCTCCTAAAAATGCACCAATAATCTCTGGTCTCAATATACCTTTATATGTATATCCAAGAGGATAATAAAATGTTTTAGTATATAATCGATCATCTAAAAAATCTTCTGGCCATCCAAGTCTACTAAGAAATTCTTTTGTGGCAGGTTTACCGTCTATTTCTTTAATAACACAATTTCGTAATCCTTTCTTTGTTATATGCATTTTGATTCCAGTTCTCGTTAAACCATATTTTGTAACTATATCACACTTTAAGTTGGTTTTAATGCCTAAACCAACGAGATCCGTAGAACATATTTCATTACCGAAAAATTGATAAGATCGTTTTTGTGTAAGATCATCCATAGCACTACCACCTAAGATATGCCACTCAGCTAACTGATGTCCTAACTCTTCAAATATTTCATCTTCTCGTCCAGGACCCATTTGCATCAAGCGTATAGACAGATCTAGCAACCATAAAGAAAGTTTACTGATAATGCCTGATTTCATAACTTTTTGTCTGCCAAATCCAAAAAATTGAGGAATAGTTCCACCAGGAAGACTGCAAAATAGGAAGGAACTATTATGAGTAGACTTATTTTGAAGGATTTTAATAGATCTAGACAACTCTTTAGCTGCCTTTTTTGGATTTTTTCTTGTATCTCTTCCAACACCAATAGATACGTCCATATGGGGGTAGGATACAGCTATAGCTGTTGCTCCTCTAGTGAAGCACCCGTAATTGTTTGTGAATCCTGCAACAGTTCCGCCCATTAGTGGTGTTCCTTTGGGTAGGATTTCCCAGACTCCTTTGAGGAATTCTTTGAAGCCTCCGTGATCTTTGTAGTGTATTGTGCTGAATAGGATGAAGAAATCAGGTTTTTTACCTAATTTTTCCAGTGTTGTAGCTGCGACTTCTCTGCCGGCTTTACGAGCATCCCATTGTCGTGATAGGCCTACTGCTGATTTGAATTTGGATTTTGATGAAATTTCGTTTATGTTATTTTTAATTGAATCCCATTCTGAGGGAATCTTTTTAGGTTCGGTTGCCTGAGTTATGGTCAACTCTGTCATTTTATTCAGATGTAAGAAGAGATAGCAATTAGTAAGTTATTACCTCATTCAAGATAAAAACTGTTTTGTTTAGTTAATCATCTAAGATAGGACTAATTGATGTATTAAAGTGGTTTTTAACAGCCATCAATGGATTTGAAAGGTGATATGTTTTGATGTTGAAGCTATACCATTCAACAAGGGCGTATGTTAAATCAAACAGAATGAATGCTATTAGATATAGGTAGGGAAAAAAAGTTGTGACCGTAAGAAGAAATAAGGTAAGTTTCAGCGTCCAACGGTGTGCAAAAAACACTTCAAGGAATTCTTTTATAGGAGAGTTATCAAAATTGTTCCTCAAATTATTTTTAAGGTTATACATTCGTTTCTTTTTACATCTAACATCAGACCAGTCGTTCCCTATTTCATCAATGATGCCGGAGAATAATAGAACACTGAAAGGAAGCCACATCAGACTAACATTTTGATCTCCTATACCTAAAAACATCGCAGTTAAGAGGATAAGTAATAGTATTCCTGTTCCTATGTAGAACGCTATATTATCGATTTTCTTTGTTATTGCTACTGTAAAAAGTATTGAGAGAAGGATTATTGTTGAGGGTGAATCAAAAACTATTAAAAGGACCATAAGAATCGCGGTGAGCACTGCTACAATGTTGGCTTTTCTTTTGTTGAATACCCCTATATCATATGCTTGGTCTGCATATTTTATTCCAGCGCCCAGCAGGGCATATCCTATGAGGATGTAGGGGAATTCCAGCATTTTAGTGCCTGCTATTATGTCCTAAAAAGGTTAAACAGGTAAGACTAACCGGATTCGATAATGTGTATTATTTTTCTTCTTGCATTCTCCATTTCTACTTCAAGGAGGCCTCTGTTCGCTAAAGCCGGGATTATAGCAACTAGTGCTGTGTCTGTTGCAGGAAGAATGAAAAACATGACATCATATTTACCTAGTTCAAAGTATACTTTATTAAGGCCAAACTCAGAATAACGGGCTATGACTCCGAAGAATTCGTCCATTGTTTTCTTTAGTATGCCCCAAATTTCAACGATCTCTTTTTTGAAGTCTTCAGTTATTGGAGCAATACCTTCAAGATTTTTTCGCACAACCATGCAAGCATGTATATCTTCTAAAGGCTGTAAATCACCGCTTAAAACCGTCATAATCTGATCTTCTCGGGATGGCATTTTCCATTAGAAAAGTGGGCTAGCTTCTTTTTCTATGCTTTTGACAACAATCCCTCTAGGAGTAATATCAAAATTTCTTGGCTTCAAGCTATGCTTGGTTTGACGCATCTTTCTTATCCTCAAGGTCCTAGTATCCAGAGCCTCATTTATTGATAGTACAATGGCTCCATCCACCACATAGCTTTCCACGCCGTGAGCTGAAATCCGTCCATCCTCCTCCTGGGTTTCTGTGAGAAGTACAGAGGTCATACCCTCCATCTTTAACCTGTAGTTCATAGATAATATAAGCTGTCTTGTCACATGTGCAAGCTCAGTGGTCCTCTCTTTCACTAAGAAATCAAGTGCAGGGAGGCTATCAAGGACTATCCTCCTCGCACCTATTCTCTTCGCCTTGCTGATAACAATCTCAAGGATCCGATCCATATTGAATTCATCAGGTAGCAGAGACATACTGCCCGCAGGCTGACCTAACGTAGGAACCGCCGCAGTTAAGGATTTTCGAGGGGCTTTAAAGCTCATCCTCGAAAGACTCGCATCAATTATAACTAATTTACCTTCATCCTCGCATTTTTGTAAATCGAAGTCATACATCAACATATCCTGCTTCAGTTCCTTGGGATCTTGCTCTAAACTTATCAGAATCCCAGGTTCATCATATTTTATAATGCCGTTGTAGAGAAATTGCACCGCAAACGTTGATTTACCTGTACCGCAGGATCCAGACAGCAGTATTGTCCTATCTCTTGGAAATCCGCCACCAAGTAAATCATCCAAACCAGGAATACCTGTAGGACATCTCTCGTTCAAAGCGACCATCTTAAATCAGTAAGGTATTACTTATTCGAATATAAATACTATCAAGCGAATTTTATTCAGATATGAATAAATAAAAAATAAAAAAAAAGGTCCCCAACAGATATAATAGGGGGGATGCAGTTATTTAGAGTCTATAGTGATCTTCACTATCTGACCATCCTTGAACGGCAAATCATTCTCAGGAACCAAAATAATGTCCATCGTCCCGTTCCAAGTTTTGGTAGGGATGAACACTCCTTCAACCACTATTTTTTTGTTTTCCATATTAATCACCTACAGATGCCCCATATTAATGCATTATGCATAAAGAAGTATAAAAACAGGTATAGTAAACAGTAGTATCACTATTTATACTATCTTTAGTTCAAAAAAGTAGAGGTAATTCATTGACCACATAACATCTAGGAGAACAGAAACATTGATTAGACTCCAAGCAAAAAATAGAGTAGGAGTATAAGTGGAATCGCGATAAAAGCACTGAAGAAAGCAGTTCTTACCAGAACCTGTAATGAAGTTCTCCAACCACATCCGTAAATTGATTTTATCAGGCAGATATAGGAAACCAACAGAATAAAACGCAGTGATGGACCAGAAAACAAAAAAGATGCCATCAAACTCACAACTAAACCAATAAACCCTGTAACAAACGCCGTCCGAAAATCATGCCGTCCAAGTTTAAGGTACTTGGATATAACATAAAGCGTATAAACTGCAGTAAACCAAAAAATCATAAGCTCAAAAAACATAAGAACAGTAGAACTCATATCTAGATCACTCAACCCCACTTATATCTCTCATAGCATCCAAAAGAACAGTATAAGAAACACCCCCACAATACCCCATCTCCTCAAAAATACGGTTAAGTTCCTCATCAGACCTATCCACAACAACACCAATTTTAGTTATATCTTGTTTAAGGAGTTTGAAAAAAGTAGTATATCCATTAAAAACATCTAAGTCCACTATTTCAACCCGATCATTCTGAACTGCAGATGAGGCTATGATGTATTCAGTTGCACCCTTAACCATAAAATCCAGCTCAGTGCCCAAGCCCTCCAAAGGATAGTTGATTTCTTTTTGTATCTTCCTAAAAAACTTTTTTCTTAGATAAGTAGATTCTTTAGTCCAGTTCAAACACTTCAATTTTTTATAAAAACAGATAGTTGGAGCAGAAGTCTCAAAACACTTATCAAAATCATCAGAATAGAGTAGGACCCTATCATAAATGTTAAAAATCTTTTTTACATCAGCAATATCAAGTTTCTGGGGTTTATAAACATAATATAGATAAATGAGCAGAGATAATAGAGATTTAACATGTTTGTATTTTATTGTATCTCTAGAAAATATGTGATTCAACCTTCCTCTCGTTAGCAGAGTAAGTTCTATAATCATACGTGGTTGTTTCATACCCCAGCTGCTGCAGTCTTCTATCGGAATCGTGTTAGATTTGATTGCGTCATATAATCTTCGGTAGTTTTCCGAATATTTCAGTGCATTGATCTCTTCTAGGATATGATTGATTTCATTCATTTGGGGGGGACACCTATTAATTATTCTATAAAAGACCCCCAACCAACGGCAGTTTTTTAAGTATTTTTTGGACCTTAATTAATGAATTATCATATGTTTTCTCCATATTAACTATGAGATCTTCACTTACCTCTTGCATATTTTCCTCAAATTCCGCCTTTAAGTCAGCGTAGGTACTATCTATCTGCTCCACGTTAGACTTTGCAGCATCAAGAACCTCATTACCATAAATCACAGACCGTAAAGTCCCAGCATCATCGAAACCCTTTAAAACATTATATATCTTTTTTTTATGGACATTGGTCAACCCAATCCCAGAAAAAAAATCGGTTATCTCATTCCTAACAGGTTTAGGAATCTTCCCACCCACAACCCTGCCCGCATCAATAAGAGCATCAAACAAACGCCCTACATTTGCTTTAAACAACCCAGAAAACCCAAACCTAGTATAACTCGCATTACGACCACCATAAAGAAAATCAATATTCCGCAACCTACCGAAATTAGACAAATACCTTGTAACACTATTATTCTTCCGGGCCACACCCAAAAACTGATCAACACCATAAGGCTTTATCGCTAAGTCTATCACATTATCAATCTTTGAAGAGATATCACTTATCCAATCAAATTGTGATCTTACAACCTTCAAATTACGCCCAATGAAATCGGATGTGTTGTTTGTGAATTTTATTGCATCGTCTATTTTATTGTTTAGGGTGGGGAATTTTGAGTTGGTTGTATTTTTTATTTTTGTGAGGGGTTGTTTTAGAGATTCTTTGGTTCGTTTAGTGAAGAGTAGGGCATCATCTATGAAGGTTTTTAGTCGGGATAATTTACTGCTTAAATTAAGGGATTTTGCGGTTTCGCAGCTTCGTTTGAAACTTCGTCCCAGTCGAGTTAATAGACGGGATCCTGCCGCCGTTCCTCTTAGTATAGGGCCTGCTATGATGGTTGCGTTCATAATAGTATCTATGCGGGTTGTTGTAACCTTACCATCTTCTTTTACATATATGCCCAAAAGCAGATCCAATGCACCTCGTCCAAGTGAGTTGCTGCCGGCCCATCTGAATAAATCACTGCCTTTTACATGGGTTCGGTCTTGTTCTTCAGTCAGCCACTGCCAAACGCCTCCGAAAAAACTATTCTGTGATCCGGTGGTTGTTGGAGTAACTGTGGTATAAAGTATGGATGGATTCATGTTATTGGATAATGATTGTGAAGGGGTTGTATCTTGGGCAAGGTCGCCTACAGGATCAGGTGGCTGGGTTTCATGAGGTGAAACTATAACCCCTTCAGTGTTTGCTGTGGAATGTTGCTGCTCTTGGATGGTTTTTTTGTAGTCTCCAGCAGCTGCTTTAATTTCTTCTTTAGGTTTATTGAATTGATTTGTTATCTCTGCTACGGCTTTTTGGTGAATCAGGTTCTTAAAGCTATAGAAGCCTTCTGTGATGAATTGATCAATGTTCTTGCATTTGGTTTCAGCTTTATTAAGGGTGCGTTGCCATTTCATCTTCCATGCATCTTTAAGGGCTTTATCACACCAGTCATCTATTTTCTCCTTGAATTTCTTAAACAGATTCAGGTCATAGACTCTCTTATAGTCTTTTAATAGATTCCTATGGAGGCGTCTTGCTTTATCTCGGAGCTGATGGCTCCAACGGCGTTTCTTGGATCTCATATCGAGTTTCTCTTTTTCTAAGGCTTCGCGTTTTTTTAGATCTATTTCAAGTTTCACGTTCTCAGGAACTAAGATTTTGAATGCTTGTTTATTGATGCTTGAAGTATATTCCGCATAGATTTTTTTTGAGTTATCCCGGAAATCTGTGAAATAGTTTTCATAAAGCTTGGTGTGGTATCTTTTCCATGAACCATTCCGACCATTTCGGTCTTTTTCGTATATGTTTCTCAGCCCGTTGAGTTTCTTTCGGAAGGAGAAGTATGTGCACTCCAAAGCATTTATAGAAAAGTTGACAAACCCCCAGCCAAGTGTTTTTATGTTCTTTTTAAGAGATGTGAGGGTGTTTTTCATTGATGTTCTGAATTCATTATATGCTTCTTCTGCTTTAGTTCTGAAGCGACGGTAGGCGTCTTGCGGTGAAATGCCTTTCATGACTCCATTAGAGAACGAATAGGTTCTTTCATTGAACATGAAGCCGTAGTCGGTATTAAGTTTGAGGAGTGGGAGATTGTTAGTCCATGAATCTAATATATTCAGGGTTTCTTTCACACTTTTTATTTCAGATACTGTGTTATCATATGCGTTCGCTGCGCATCTCGTCGACCATGAATTGCGGCTTCTCTTTCTTGCACAGATGAACTGGGTTAGATAAATATTTTTTTGTTTTTCAAGTTCTTTTAGTCTCTTTCTTGCTGAATTAGTCATAGACAGATATTTTTTCACATTGACTGTGGGACATAAAACCCAGACCCCTTCAGGGTTTCGGACAGGGATTCGGTCTGATTCGGATTTGTTTATCATAGAGTGGAGATAGTTAAGGTAATCTTTGTTGTTTGAAAATGAGGTTTCAGTCCATTCATTGGAAGAGGATTTCAAGTAGAGTTCTCTGCCTTTGGGGCCGATAAGATAAGTCGTTGAGTCGGTTTTAAGGTTCATTAAGAAAAACATTGCTCCAGCAGTTGCAACTGTTGTTGCAATGGAAAAAGGAGTTAATAGTGGGAGATTAGGGGATGTTAAATCAGAGTTTTGTGTGGGGAATAGGGTAGTTCCTGAATCAGGCTCTATGGGGATTGCTGAAGTAAATGATATTATAAGGTATAGGGCAGTCAGGTAAAGTAATTTATTTTTTGTGTTCATTTAGTCACCTATTTTGAGGAATATAATTAATTATATATTACTCTAAAGTAGTATATAAATGATTTTTGAATAAATAATGGAAAAAAAACTATTTTTATCTTTGAAATCTTAAGTGTTATCATGTATCAGGGTAAGATCACTAAAGCAAATAAAAAGAGGAAGTATTATATGGGCAGGGAAGCGATTAATACAACCTCGGGTGAAGATAAAAAGAAGAAAGTGCGGGTACGTGGCGGTGATTTTAAGCCTAAGCTGGTTTCTTCGGGGTTTGTGAATGTTGTCATAGATGATAAAGGAGTTAAATGTGGACTACTTTCCTTGGTAAAGAACCCTGCAAATAAGGATTTCACTAGACGGAACATAATAACGAAGGGTGCGGTTCTTAAGGTGGAGACGCCTAAAGGGGATGAGATTCAGGTAAAGGTCACATCAAGACCGGGGCAGGATGGTGTTCTGAACGCTGTTCCCTTATTATGAATTCTGTTTATTTTATTTTTGTTGATTTTTTTTCTCTCTTTTAATGTTTTTTTTTCTTAGAGCCCATATAGATATAATAATTGGTTCGTGGTTGAATATGCCGGATATGCAAAAAAAGATAAAGGTTTTTGATACAACCCTAAGGGATGGAGAACAGACGCCAGGTGTTGCGTTTACTCTGGAAAAGAAATTGGAGTTAGCTCATGCTCTATCAGATATTGGAGTTGATATTATTGAAGCCGGGTTTCCGATTAATTCTGAAGATGAATTCAGGGCAGTGAAACAGATTTCTTCAGAGGCTGATACAAAGGTTTGTGGTCTTGCCCGGGCTTTAATAAGTGATATTGATGCATGTCTTAAAGCAGATGTTGACTTAGTGCACACATTTATTTCGACTTCGCCTCAGCATTTGAAGTATCAGATGATGAAAAGTGAGGAGGAAGTATGTGAAATGGCTGTTGCGGCTGTAGAATATATAGTAGATCATGGTCTGCCTTGTCTGTTTTCTCCGATGGATGCGACAAGAAGTGATTTAGGTTATCTGGTTAAGGTCTGTAAGGCTGTTGAAGAGGCTGGAGCAGGCACCATCAATATCCCTGATACAGTGGGAGTAATATATCCTACAGAAATGAAAGAATTGATTGGGAAGCTAAGAAAGGAGATACATGTGGATTTGGATATTCACTGCCATAATGATTTTGGTATGGCTGTGGCTAATACGTTAGCTGCTGTGGAGGCTGGCTGTAATCAGGTTCAGACTACTGTGAATGGATTAGGTGAAAGAGCAGGTAACGCAGATATGGCGCAGGTAGTTATGGGTCTGCATGTGCTTTATGGAGTAAAAACGAATATAAAAACTGAGAAAATATATCCTCTAAGTAAATTAGTTGAAAGGCTTTCAGGGATTCGGTTGATGCCGAATTTCCCTATTGTAGGGGATAATGCTTTTGCCCATGAATCAGGGATACATGTTCATGCGGTTTTGAAGAAAGCTGAAACATTTGAGCCGATAAACCCTGAGATGGTGGGTGCTAGGAGACGGCTTGTCTTAGGGAAGCATGTTGGCATCCATGGGGTAGCTGCTAAACTCAAGGAGTTGGATATAGCGGTGGACTCAGAGCAGCTCAGGGAGATAACTTCAAAGGTAAAGGATTTAGGCGGTAAAGGTAAAAAGGTTTTTGAAGAAGATCTTATTGCGATAGCAGAGGATATTTTAGGTATGGTTCCTCAGGCCGAAAGAAAGATTGTGTTAATTGATTTAGAATTGCAGTCTAAAATCAACAAAAAGCCAGTAGCATCCATAATCCTTAAGGTTGATGGGGTTGAGAAGAACGCAAAGGAGGATGGTGTGGGTCCAGTTGATGCGGTGTTGAATGCAATAAAGTCTGCCGTGGGTAGAGAGGAAATATTAGTAGAGGAATATCATCTAGATGCGATAACCGGTGGATCGGATGCTCTTGCTGATGTAACAATAAGGGTAGGTGATGGTAGGAGAACTGTTATGGCTCGCGGAGTTCATGAGGATATTGTGATGGCTTCTGTTATCGCGTTCATCAATGGATTAAATAGACTTTTGAGGTTAGGTTAGAATGATATCTGATAAAACAAAAAAAGGGATTGAACGTGCACCTCATCGTTCACTTATGAAGGCTACAGGTATGATTGATGAGGAGATAGATAGGCCATTTATCGGCGTTGTGAATTCATGGAATGAGTTTGTGCCAGGGCATATCAACCTAGATAAGCTTGCAACGTATGTTAAAGCCGGTGTGAGGATGAGTGGAGGTACCCCGTTAGAATTCCATACTATAGGAATCTGTGACGGCATAGCTATGGGACATGAGGGAATGAAGTATTCACTTACTTCAAGGGAGACGATTGCTGACTCAGTTGAACTGCAAATTAAAGCACATCAAATGGACGGGCTTGTGTTTGTGACATCATGTGATAAGATTCTTCCAGGGCATCTGATGGCTGCTGCAAGATTAAATATTCCGTCGATTTTTGTCACAGGTGGTCCAATGTGTCCGGGAATTTTCAATGATCAGCGCAGGGATCTGGTTTCGGTGTTTGAGGCGGTTGGTGAACTGAAAACAGGGCATGTAACAGAGGCGGATGTGAGACTACTTGAAGAGAATGCATGTCCAGGTGCGGGTTCGTGTGCAGGTTTGTTTACTGCAAACACCATGGGTTGTATGACTGAGGCATTAGGCATGTCTCTTCCGGGTTGTTCGACGGCATTGGCTGTAGATGCGAAGAAATACCGGATCGCAAAAAAATCTGGAATGCAGGTGATGGAGCTTGTAAAAAAAGATCTAAAGCCGAGGGATGTGATGACCTTGGATGCGTTTGAGAATGCCGTAAGAATTGATATGGCAATAGGGGGATCAACTAATACAACATTGCATCTGCCTGCAATAGCTCATGAATGCATAATAAAGCTTACACTCGACAAGTTTGATGAGCTCGGCAGGGATACACCTAACATAACCTCTATCAGGCCGGGAGGAGAAGATTTCATGGTGGATCTTGACAGGGCAGGAGGAATTCAGGCTGTGATGGATAGAATCAAGGAGAAATTATGTCTTGATTGTATGACTGTTTCAGGGAAAACCCTCAAAGAAAATTTAGAGGATATGGTAATCATAAACATTAAAAAGAATGCAGAGGTTATAAGAACCCTGGATAACCCCTACCATAAAGAGGGAGGTATAGCGGTCCTTAAAGGGAATCTTGCACCTAGGGGCTCTGTAGTCAAACAGTCCGCAGTAGACCCAAAAATTCTTCAGCATTCTGGACCTGCAAGGGTTTTTGAGTGTGAGGAAGATGCTAACAATGCAATCATGAATGAAGAAATCAGGAGAGGTGATGTGATAGTTATCCGTTATGAGGGTCCGAAAGGCGGTCCAGGCATGAGGGAGATGTTGCAAGGTACGTCTGCTGTTGTGGGGATGGGTCTTTCAGATTCTGTTGCATTGATCACTGACGGGAGATTCTCTGGAGGAACCAGGGGACCGTGTATAGGTCATGTGAGCCCTGAAGCCGCAGAAGGCGGCCCGATTGCAATTATCCGGGAAGGAGACATCATTGACTTAGATATTCCTGCAAGGAAGCTTAACATAAGACTCTCAAATGAAGAAATCCGTGCGAGATTAAAGAACTGGAAGAGAAAAGATAAGCCCCTTACAGGGGTACTGAAAAGATATGCTCAGTTGGTGAGTTCAGCAGACAAGGGTGCAATCTTTGAGTAGCTGATTTAATTTGAGAAGGTTTCTTTTATTTTTTCTTTTATTTCTTTATCAAGGTACAGGTGAGTGAATATGTCACCTGCACTCTCAGTTAACTTCATGTTTTCTATAAGTTTTGTGTATCTTCCTCCGGCTATGCCGTTTGCGAGGATGGCTGCGCCTTTAGCAGCTTCTTTCACATTATCTGTTGTTTGTCCTAGTTTTCTTATCTTTGCATCTAATCCTATGCAGTTGAGGTGTTCTGTTAGAGTGGATTCGATATCTTGGATAAATGAATCTATTTTTGTGAATCTTCCGCTTAGGAGTATTTCTTTTGGGTTGCTCAATGAAGAGAGGAGCAAGTATGTGTCTTTTACTATGGAATCTATCATGGCCAGGTAAGCGAGCCGCGTCTCTTCTGTTTTTTTTGCAGTATAAATGAATTCCTCAATAGAGCTTTTTTGCAGGTCTATTCCGGAGATAGTGCTTGCTCCTCCATTGAAGAGCAGGGTTTTTGAGAATTCTGTTGTGTTTGCTATGGCGTAGGCGAGTTCTCCGTCCATTCCGCCCATGCCCATGTATCCTAATCCCCCTACGCTGCCCCCTACTCCGTCAACTATCTTGCCATCGTCTATGGCTAATGCTGCAGTGTACCCGAATCCTATCTCAAGGATGATGAAGGATGTTTCAGTGTAATCGATGCAATATTTTTCTGCCTGATCTTTTATCCCGGAAACTGCCGTAAATACCTTGTCTGCGGTACCCATATCTATTCTATTAATTTTTTTATGTTCGGGAACAGTTGGCAGATGGATAACCCCGGGAGGAAACCATATGTTGAGATCTGATTTCTTCATTAAAAACATCAATTCTCTTAAGCCAACGATGTTAAGTCCTCTCGCTAGATCCTCTTGTGTGATGAATGTTGCTATATTGATCTCTTCGTCTTCTGTTTCAGATGCCTTCACCATAGGTAAGCCGTATCCGCTTGGACCGATTATTGCATCAATGTTTTTGTCTGTTTCAAGTATTGCATCCAATACTATCTTAGGGTTCTTTGTCACCTCGCTTCGAGGTATTGTACGGTCAATGATTACTTCATCTGTTTCATCATCGAAACCGAATAGATCCATGCTCTTTGTACCCGGATCTATGCCTATTGCAGTCACCATCTTATTATTGACGCACCTTCGTTGTTGCCAGTAGTATAGAATACATCTCCTCCGCCTTGTTTTTCGAGGAATCTTTCAAGTTTTTTTGCAAGTTTTCTTGCAATCTCCCCGTTATCAGTTAGACCATAGAATGTTGGTCCCCAGCAGGTCTGGCATGCTCCATATGCTCCGTTATCCAGCAGAATATTTATCCCTGCTTTGACCGACGGATGACAGTATGTTTTCCCTTTCTGGAAGTCACCCCAGAAGCTGCCGAGGCGTCCATTGAATTCGGTTATGTATTTGCCAAATGTTTTTATGTCGTGTTCTATGAGTGAGGGCATAACCTGCATGAGCATTATCCGCGACAGGCGGTCAGACATCTGTTCAGGCATCGCTTTTAATGTATTAAGTATCTCTTCTTCGTTTTCTTTTATCTTCAATATCGCAGGTATGGGTTCATTGGGTATGCACACAACAAAAAGCCAGTCAGAGGGGATAGGTTCTCTGAAAAGTAGAGGTGGGATCATTTTTCCTCTATCCTTTATCCTGTATCCTCCATCAACGATGAATCCTCCTTTTTTAAATGAATTGAACCCTAAGGCAACGATGTCTGATCTGCCTAAGCTCAACGCCATCTCATCAAGGGCGACATTGATATTATAGAACTGTGCTATTGCAGTGCCTACAGATAATGCAAGCGCAGTCTGTGATCCCATACCTAAATGTTTAGGGATTGTTTCTTTGACATTGATTTTTATTCCGCCCTTGACACCATATTTTTCCATGAATAGGGAAACATATTTTTTTGTGTTTTCTTTGTCTTCTCCTTTGACCGCTATTTCATCTGATTTAACAGCTTCCAAAACTGTTCGCGGATAATCTAAAGTGAAGCCTGCTGTCCCATATAGTCGCCCGAGGTCTCCTGTTATATCCATGTTGCCCGCATGCAGGTGAGCAGGCGCGGTGATGGTTATCTTAGTCATCTTAATACTAGACTAGGTAAAAGAATATTAAATCTTCGGATCACGAAAAGAACATAATCCGTAGGTATATGAATAGCACATATAACAGGATGAGGATAGCTGATTCTTTTTTGTTCAAGTCCATGTGAGTGGACAGCATGAGTAAGGCGATTAATGTTGCAGCCATCCAGTAGATGAAATCAAAATGTAGTATTTGGGAAGTTACTGTTACAGTAGATACTGTTGCTCCGAGGCCGAATGATAGAAGAGGGTCTGTTATGTTGCTGCCTATCAGGTTTCCAAGGGATAGGCGCCCGGAATCTTTCATAATCGCCCTTAAGGAAACACTTAATTCAGGGATACTGGTACCTAAACCAACGAATATACCTATCAAGGAATCTGTTACCCCTGCAGCCGATGCAAGGTTTATTCCGTTGGCTACAACAAGATCTGCGGCATAGACTATAACCAGGATACCTGCCATACACTTCAGGAAATCTATTAGGAGGCTGCCTTTCTCTTTTTGTAACTCTATTTTCTCTATCACGTTTTCTTGTTTGATAAGGACCCCTAAATAAATGAAATATACCACAATAAGGGAAACTGCCTCAATCCGTGATACTGATCCATTAAAGCATACCAGGAACATAAGAAACAATGCTATAAACATCATAAAGCCATCGCGTCTCATCGCCCTTTTATCTATGTGGAGTGTAGAGAACAATCCTACAATACCCAGTATTAGTGTAATCTGTCCTAGGTTGCTTCCTATGATATTTCCCACTGCAATACCTGAGGCATCTGTTCCCTGCAGGTTGCTGAAACCCACCATAAGATTTGTGAATATCTCAGGTAGAGAGGTTCCAATAGAAGCAATCGTAAGCCCGACAAATAGAGGGGAAATTTGTAGCCTGTTTGCAATCCTTTTTGCAGCTAAGACAACAATATCGCTTCCAATACAGAGACCGATTATACCTGCCACAACCAAAAAGGATTCATAGAGTACCATATTAAAGAGAAACCTGCAAAGGAGATTAGGGAGAACAAGCATATAAATTTATCCTTGAACTCTAAAAAAATATTTTCAAAAAAAAAAGGATCTATAGCTTTAATCTGATTATTTTATAGGAAATCATCGGATTATCCGCTTTACATGAGTATCATAGCAGGAAATGAAGAAGTAGTCAAATATGCGAGATGTAAGGATTAGGTCAGCCTATTTTTTATGCATTCTTCTAAGCTTTTTCCTTCTCTTCTTGAGTTTGTGAGTTCGCATCTTCTGGATTTTTCGTTTTCTTCCGCATGGCATAGAATAAGATACGGAGTTATTTAATATAAATCAGCAGGTAGAGAATTAGGGGTCCCACATTGACTGTATTTGAAACGCTGAATGTGGGACATCAAATATTGGACACACAAACTATCCAGATAACTGGTTTTGCTAATAAACTACCAAAAAATGCCGACTTTATTAGCAAAAGCGACTTTATTAGCAAAAGCGACTTTATTAGCAAAGCCGGTATCTGTTATAAGTAAGAACTAATAATCCTTTAATATCTCAGCATTCTGTGAAATTACAAATAATTCCTCTTGATCTAATTCCTGTCTTGCCCTTTCTTTAAATGATTTAAGCCACCTTTGGTTCTTGAAAGTATCTTCAACAAACAATTCAATCATAAACATGGGCTCGGTGTATAATTTATGTGTTTCTTCAGAAGTCCACACCCCTTGTATAAACGGCAGCATGGCAAATGGGTTTATAGAGTATGCACCAAAGCGCTCCCTAACCATCTCAGTAAGTTTCCGTATTTTTTTGGGTTCTATTTTTTTACCATCATTGTATTGTTTTGGAATAAATATACGATAAAGCTTCATAGATTACACCCACACAATCAGTCTATTATCTCAACTTTGATCCCTTCCTTTTTTATCTTTTCCAAAACCTCCTCTACGTGTTCATCAATGCGGAACATGTTGTCTGGTAGACCCATAAATCTTCCATTACCTGAAAGTATTCCAAATACCTTATCTAAATCCTTTTCATCAACTTTTATAACTACCATTTTAGACCATATACAAAATACAGTTATATACAAAATACAGTTATATACAAAATACGGTTATATACAAAATACAGTTAAATGAGTAATGTAATTATTGCATATAGTTATATAAATATATTTATCGGGTAGTGGCTTTGCTAATAACCTACTGAAAATGCCGACTTATTAGCAGTGGCCGACTTTAGGAACAACTTCTTGACTTTAGGAGCAAAACGTACTTTAGGAGCAAAGCCCAGATAACCGATAAGTATTTATATCAGAATTTACACTATAATAAATACAGGTAACCGAGAGCGCGGTTTATATTTTTTTTTGTTTCTCGGGGTGGTTGAAATCTGTATATGTAACCCTTCAGTTGGATGAGGTGGTATGTAACCCTTCAGCGGTAGGGATAGTATTTGAATAGGAGGTTGGGGTTAAAATGGAATCTGAGGTTGGAGTTAAAACGGAATCTTGTAGATCATGCGGTAGCATGAAGGTTATGGTTGACTACAGACATGGAGAGGTTATTTGTAGGGGTTGTGGACTGATTCAGGAAGATAAACTTTTTGATTTTGGACCGGAATGGAGAGCTTTTGATGAAGAACAGATGAATAAGCGTTCTAGGACGGGTGGGCCTTTGAAGTTTGCGAAACAGAATAGTGGTCTTACAACTGAGATAGATCGGTATGATCGGGATATTAAGGGTAGTGCTGTTCCATCTGAAAGGAAGGCTCAGCTTTATAGGCTGAGGAAGTGGCAGAGGCGTTCGAGGATGGGTACGTCTGTTGACAGGAATCTTTCTATTGCTTTACCTGAGCTTGATAGGATGTGTGCGCACTTGAATGTTTCACCTAACATAAAGGAGGAATGTGCCCGTTGGTATCGGAAGTGTGTGAATAAAGGAATCGTCAGAGGAAGGTCGATAGAGAGTGTCATAGCTGCGATAATCTATATAGTATCAAGGAAACATCACTTACCTAAGACATTAAAGGAGTTAGAAGAGGTCTCTGGTGTAAAGAAGAAGGATATTGGTAGGAGTTATCGGACAATATGCAGGAGACTGGAGTTGAAGATGCCTGTGATTAAAGCATCGGATTATGTTCCGCGGCTTGCATCAGAGCTTGGTGTTTCAGGTAAGACTGAGGCAAAGGCTATAGAGATGTTGGAGAATGCCCGGAAAAAAGGGATTATTTCAGGTAAGGTGCCGATAAGCATTGCAGCTGCAGCGATATATCTTGCAGGTAGGATGACGGATGATAAGCAAACTGAAACAATAGTGAGTGTTAATGAGGTCCCTGAGTCTGCGATAAAGAATAGGTATGATGAACTTTTAAGGGAGTTTAAGAATAAGGACTTGCTTAAGGCGTATCCCTTACCTTCCTAACTTTTTTTTTATGTTTAGTTTATACTCCGCCCTGCAGGGGTGGAGTTTACTGTTTTTTTTATTTTAAAATTTTAATCGCCTTTTAGAAGGGTTATAACATCTTTTGTTGCCTCTGTTTTAGAAATCAGTGTAAGGAGATCCCCTTTCTTTAGTATTGCTCCAGGTGAGCCTATTATGACTTCTCCATCCCGTGAGATTAGGCCGATGAGGGCATCGGATGGCATGCCTATGTCTTTGATTTTTCTGCAGTCTAGGGCCTCGTTTGTTACACTTACCTCGATTATTTCGGCTTTTCCTTTCCCAATGGAGACGACGCTTCTGCCTCGATCTCGGGTTATTGAGTTTTTGAAGTAGCTGACGATAGCAGCAATAGGGCTTATAGCTGCAGTAATCTCCAAGCTTATGTATAGGTCTTGTTTGCTTGGGTCGTTGACTCTTGCAACAATTCGTTTAACGTCGAATTTTTTGACTATTTGACAGATTGTAAGGTTTGTGTTATCGTCTCGTGTTAATATGACAACTGCGTCGGCTTTCTCTATGCCGGCATCCTTCAAAATCTCTGTGCTGCTTCCGTCGCCGTGGATGACTAATGCATCCATGGATTCGGCCAACGACTTCGCACGTTCCTCATTATTTTCAACAACAACAATCTCATGATCTTCACTTGTTAGATGTTTTGCAAGGGCAGAACCAGTCTCACCGCAGCCTATAAGTACGATATACATTTTAATTACCTATCTTTATTAGATACCTGCATATAAATACCTTAAAGATTTATTTCAGGGATCTTCATTTAAACGCATAGTAGGGTGTGGTTGTTAAAAGAGATTTAATCTTGTGATCCCTATTTTAATATAATTGGATCATATTTTATTTTTAGGTTAGCTGCCACAGTGCATGATTCATTTTATTTGTCTTTTGTGGCGGGCTGTTATCTAAAAACAATATAGAGTGGAGGTATAAGCGAGATAAAGTCTAAAAATAGTATTCTTGCGAGTTGTGGTGGAGATCAGTAAAGTAAATACTTCGTCATTTGGGATTTTAGATGGATTTGAGAAGAACATCATAAAATTTTCTTCTAATAATCCCAAGATGAGGTTATATAAGGTATATTTGCCTTTAGGTAAGCTAGAACTCATAAAAACTGTGAGTGTTGATAAGGGTTTCTTGTTTAAGAAGAATGCAGTTCACACAAAAAAGAATTATCTTTACGTTGACCTTTCTTGTGGGGATTTGTATTATGCTCAGTATGCTGGAGTTGTTCACTCGAAACCTCAGGTAGATAAAACAGATCTCTTGAGAAAGATTCTTGATTTTACACCTCAGATGTTAAATATGTTAAGCCATATACTAGAACAGGGGAGTATATTATATAGTGAGTTGGATCATAATATTGTTCAGGAGCTTGTGGGGTATGGTCTTGTTAGGGTTTATGAACCGAAAGGTAATAGTGCTCTTAACATATTAAGAATCGCAGTAGATGAGCAGGAGATTAGCAAAGCATATGTTAAGTCCATATATTATCTACCTAAATTCGATGATAAAAGATTTGATTTATCTTCTTTTTTGAAGGTAGTGGATACAATTGATGATTCTTATAGTCGGGGAGGTATTGAGTATTCCCCTGAGAGGATTGGAAGAGCGCTCAGATACTTATTCGGATGTAATGTGGTACTTGATGAGATAACATATATGCCCTCTCTTGTATGTGAACAAGGCAATAAGGGGGGAGTTGAGTCTATCTCGCATCTTCCGTTGTGTCTTAAGAACGGGAAAGTAAAGAGAGGATATAAAACCGAGGTTAAATTAAAACCCTTGGCATTGAGCACGGGATTTGATGTTATGGATGAGGTGCCTATTGAGAAGTCGACAATATCGTTTTCAGATGTGGGCGGATTGAAGAATGCAAAAAAAGAGATCACAGAAGAGATAATCTATCCCTTAACTCACCGGGATATATCGAAGAAATTCGGGCGGAAGGTAGGGGGAGGAATACTTTTATATGGTCCTCCAGGGTGTGGGAAGACCCAGCTTGCAAGGGCTGCTGTTACTGAGTGTGGTGTGTCTTTCTTTAACGTGAATATCAGTGATATTATGAGTGAAAAAGGGGATGGAGCAGAGAAGATTCATAAAGTCTTTGAGCGCGCAAGCAAAAATGCGCCGGCCATAATATTTTTTGATGAGATTGATGCTCTCTGCAGTCGTAAGGGTTCGCTTGACGGATCCAAAAAGAGGATATTGAACCAATTTCTGATGGATATGAGTGGAGTGGAGAGGCTTAGTGAGGATGTGTTAATTATTGCAGCAACGGATACACCATGGGATCTGGATCCGGCATTGCGTAGGTCTGGAAGATTTAGTAAACAAATATTTATTTCTCCGCCTGATTTGGATTCCAGGATAGAGATCTTAGAGATTCATACGAGGGGTAGGCCATTATCTTCTGATGTGGATTTCAGGAGATTAGCTGAGTTAACTGAAGGGTATTCTGCTGCAGATATTGATGATATCTGTAATAATGCAGCTAGTATTCCCTGGAAAAAAGCAGTATCTGGGTCATCTGAGAGGAGCATATCGTTAGATGATTTTTTAATTGTGATTGAAGAAAAAGAATCTACGCTAATCCCTTGGTCCTTGTCTACAGAAGAGCTTATTGAATCCAGCGGAGAAAAAAAGGTGTATAAGGATCTCTTTGAGACCGTGGTACATCTCAACAAGGAATTCAGGCAGAAAAATGCGCAGGAAGAGTCAAATAGGGAAACAATAGGACCAGACGAGGGGGAGGAAGTAATCAAAGGAAAGAAATCGGTGTCAGAGCAGCTTCGAAATGAAAGAAATGAGTTTGAACGCAAAATCAAAATCCTTGAAAAGCGGTACAAGCAGGGTAAAATAGAGATGGATGCTTATAATAGTTTAATGGAGAATTATCAAGAGAAATTAATTGAGGTTGAATTAAGGTTAGAGGAGTTAACATAATTTATTGTGAGGTAAATAAAAAAAAATGATAGATGAAATAGAGATTACGCGGTTGATTGTGAAGAATGCATTAGATGATTTTCTCGACAACGTTGATGTTGATGTTGCGATTGCGGGGGGAGGGCCTTCGGGTTTGGTCGCGGCAAGATATCTTGCAGATGAGGGTGTGCGTGTTGTTTTATTTGAGAGGAAGCTTTCTATTGGCGGAGGTATGTGGGGTGGAGGTATGATGTTTCCGAAGATTGTGGTTCAGGAGGATGCGGTTCATATCCTAGATGACTTCGGGATAAAATATAGTGGAAAAAACGGCATGTTTGTTGCAAGCTCTATTGAGTCTGTTGCTAAGTTAACTGCTAAGGCTATTGATGCAGGGGTTACAATATTTAACGGGATCTCTGTTGAGGATGTCTTAATCAGGGATTCAGGTGTCTCAGGTTTCGTTATTAACTGGAGTTCGGTTGAGGTTGCTGGATTACATGTTGATCCGTTGGCTATTAGGTCAAGGTTTTGTGTTGATGCAACAGGGCATCCGACAGAGGTATGTAAGATCGTGCAGATGAAGGTGGGTGGACTCAACACAGCTTCAGGGAACATTGAAGGGGAAGGTTCTATGTGGGCGGATAAGTCAGAGTCTCTTGTTGTTGAGAATACAAAAGAGGTATATCCTAACTTGTATGTTGCTGGAATGGCTGCAAATGCAGTCTTCGGTGCACCTAGGATGGGTCCGATCTTTGGGGGTATGCTGCTTTCAGGTAAACGGGTTTCTGACCTGATCCTAGGCAAATTAAAGAAGAAGTAGGTTTTAATTTGAGCATATTTCGCCAAGCACCGTTGATGCAGTCACTAATCCGATGAATGCTCCTGCCGAGGTTCCGATAACAGGTATTATTGACAATACTAGTGTTAGAAGTATTACATAGGCAGTCATCATTATCCAGTTGATAAAGTAGTTTAGGGTGAATGATTTTTTTAGGATTGTTTTGATCTTGAAGGCTGATGCGAATTTGTCGTCTTTCACATAGTATAGTATCGCTGCAGGCAGTATATAGTAGGTTAACAGTATCAGCAGAAGGAATAATAGGAGTATGGATCCGATACCTATTGATCCAAGGGATATGTCAGCTAATCCATCTAAGCCCGTCTGGAAGTCACTTATCAGGCTGAATAAAGTCGCTCCAAAAGTCGCTATTGTTAGTATAGTTACTGGCAGCATGTAGGTAAGGCAGATTATTACGGTAGCCAACGCCGAGGTAAATAGTTTAATCCCGTCTTCCCATTCAGGTAACTCAAAGTCCTTATTTATTGCTGTTTTGGCGCAGTTAAGGTAGAATCCTAAAGCCATCAGGTTTACTATGGGAATCAATTGTACGGCGATTCCGATCCCTAATGTCCCTAAGTCCTCGAAGGGTCTTTTAACTGCTCTTTTATAATCCACCATATTTGATCACTGTAGAGAATAGATATTTATAGGTGTTCACCTATTTTTATTAGTATACATGAATTTAAAGAATTTAAAACGTATTCGGAAGGATAGAAAGGGTCAGGCTGCGCTAGAATATTTGATGACCTATGGTTGGGCCATAATTGTTATCATGGTTGTGGGTTTGGTTTTATGGCAGATGGGTATATTCACTCCGGATGCCACACCTCCGGGCTGTAATGGTTTCTCGCAGATTGTTCCATTGGATTCAAAGTTTGATAGCGCATCTAAAGAACTTAAGGTAGTAATATCTAATGACGCTGGAACAAAGCTTCATCTTAACAACATTAATGCAACATACATGTCAACTGAGAAAATTGTGAGTATAAACGATGACATGCGTCCAGGCATAAGTAGGATGGTGGATTTTGATTTCTCCGCAGCAACAGTTAATTCAGGGGATTATTATCGCATCAACATGATAATAGATTACACAAACGCATTATCAGGGATCACTCATAGAAGCTCAGGATATTGTTGGGGCACTATTGAATAAGGTTATCTGCAAAGTTTTGTTAGTCTATTCTCTAGATCGGTGATCTTTATCTTCTCTTGTTTTCCATCCCCCATATTTCTTAGGGTAACCTGGTTATCCTTCAAATCCTCTGGACCCACTATGAGAACATATTTTGCCTGGATGTCTCCGGCATATTTCAGTATCTTATCGAGTTTTCTGTTCATTACATCAAAGTCAACTATGAATGTATCTCGTAGAGGAGATATTATCTTTAACGTATGTTGTCTCATGGCATTATTTACTGGTGCAGCAACAAGGTCTGCTCTTTTTTCAGGTATCTTGATTCCTTGGAGTTTGATTGCATTCATGATCCGGTCGAATCCGAATGCGAATCCGACTGCGGGGATCTTTAATCCGGAGAAGAGTTCTATTAGGTTATCGTATCTTCCTCCGCCGCAGATCTGGCTTTGGGCGCCTAGCTTAGGGATTTGGATCTCAAAGACTGTGCCAGTATAGTATTCAAGACCTCTGGCTATTCCCAGGTTCAGGCAGTACTCTGTTCCCATGTTATCCAGCCACTCAAGAACTTCTTTGAGTTCGTTGAATGCGGTTTTGGCGGTCTTGTATTCGTTAAGGATGTTATCTGCTTGGGTGATTACGTTAACAGATCCTTTGAGTTTTATGAGGTCATGGATAACGGGATTATCTACAAGTTGTTCTAATTGACTTATGTCGCCTTTGTCGATGCATGCTATCACCTTGTTTTGGATGTTTTCATCTATTTTAAGGTCGCTCATTAATCCGCGGATGATTCCCATGTGCCCTATTTCGAGTGTGAAGGTTAAACCAAGCTTCGTTAAGGAATCATACGCCAGCAGGATTGTTTCTGCATCTGATTCAGGGCTTTGTGGGCCTATTAATTCCATGCCGATCTGCCAGAATTCGCGGTAGCGTCCCTTCTGGGGTCTTTCATAGCGGAACATTGGACCGTAATAATATAATTTTAATGGAAGGCGGATGCTCCTTAATTCCTCTGAAAACATCCGGCAGACGGATGCTGTCGCCTCGGGTCTGAGGCATAGTTTTCTACTGGATTTGTCTTCGAAGACATACATGTGTTCCTCTATTTCTTCTCCGGATTTTAATTGGAATAATTCAGCATGCTCAAAGGTCGGTGTCTGGATTCTTTGGTAGTTGTAGGCTTCAAAGACCTGTGAGAGGGTTGATTTGATATATTCTCTTGCAGCCAGCTCAGAGGGGGGAAAATCTCGTGTGCCTCTTGGTTTTTTTATATTCATTCTAGTATTTTAGAATAGTGATTCAGTTAAAAATAATTAAATGAATAAACATAAGATGAAGAAATTAGTTTTTGTGTTTTCGGTTGTTGTCTTGTTTTTGGGTTGTATTTCAGAGGATATAGGAGATATGGGAGATACCTCCTCAACCACTTCTCCAAGTATTAAAGCTCGTAGAGGAGATATTGTATACGTTAATTATATTGGCAAGCTCACCGATGGATCCGTATTTGACTCATCCTACATGGATGTTGCAAAAGAGGCAGGCATCTATGATTTCCTCAGGGAGTATGGACCCTTTGAGTTCAGGATGGGTGAAGGTCAGGTTATTGCTGGTTTTGAGAATGCGGTTTATGGGATGTCTGTAGGTGAAAATAAGACTGTGAGGATTCCGCCGGAGTCTGCTTATGGTGAATGGGTTCAGGAGAAGGTGTCGGTAGCTGATAGAGTCCAGAGTTTCCCGAGGGTAGTGAATCTAAGCTTGGATCAGTTTTGGGTTGAATTTGGTGAGGAGCCGCGCATGAATTTAACCCAGCAAGTGGAGTTGTATGAATGGAATAAAACCGTTGTCGCCTTAACTAATTCAACTGTTATGGTGCGATTTGATCCTTGGCCTAATGCGTCTGCGCATACAAACTTTGGTTTGGCTAACGTGAGCGTAGATGAAATGAATGTATATATCTCTGCAAATCCCGTGAATGGATCGGTAGTGGAGACTGATAAGGGTCCGGCCCGGATAATTGAGGTTACGCAGGATTCGATTTCACTGGATTTTAATCATCCGTTGGCTGGTAAGACCTTGGTTTTTTACATTAAATTAGAGAATGTCACCAAAGGTCATTGAATTTTTTTGTTAGTTTTTGTGTGAGTTCGGTTATGGTTTTGTTTGTTTCTCCGTTTACCTGTATTTCGGGTTCTAAGCCAAGCATGGTTTTTAAGGTCACGTGGGTAGAGGTTGCAATCGCGTTAAGATTGTATCCTCCTTCAAGCTCTACTACAAGTCTTCCGTTGCATACTTTTTCTGCTAGGTTTCTAAGAGAGGAGGTCATGTTGCAGTAGGCTTTCTCTGTCAGTTGCAGGCTGCCTATCGGATCCAGCATATGGGAGTCGTAGCCTGCTGAGATCACCATGAAATCAGGGTTATATGCTTCTATTCTTTCAAGAATGAAGTTGTTCATCAGATACATGTAGTCTGCATCCCCGGTGTGTGGAGGTACCGGGATGTTTATTGTGTAGCCTTCTCCGCATCCTTCACCGGCTTCGTCTATGAATCCGGTTCCAGGGAATATCGTTTTGGGGTCTTGGTGGATTGATATAACCAAAACAGTGGAGTCATTATAAAATATTTCTTCTGTTCCGTTTGCTGCATGCACATCCCAGTCGAATATGCAGACCTTTTTTACTCCATGGTTTTCTTGGAGGTATTTTACCATCACTGCCACATTGTTGAGGTAGCAGAATCCCATCGCTGTGTTTTTTGTAGCATGGTGTCCGGGTGGGCGCACTAACACGAAAGCATTATCTGTTTTTTTTTCTATGACATGTTTTCCTGCAAGTATTTCTCCGCCAACCGCAAGCCGCGCTATATCGTATGTGTCTCCATTACAGTAGGTGTCTGCGTCGATTGGTCCGCCGCCTTTACTGCTGAGTTCTTTTAAGTATTCTACATGTTGTTTGGTGTGTGCTCGCAAAAGATCTTCTCTGCTGCATTTTTCGGGTGTGAGTCGGGTGAGTTCTTCGATGATTCCGGTTTGTTGTAGCAGTTTCATTATGGACACCAGCCGTTCACTGCTCTCGGGGTGGTAGGCGCCGGTGGAATGTTTCAGGTAGTCGTCGTGGTAGATTAAAGCCGTCTTGTTCATTCTATTGTTTTTTTTCGTAATCAATCTATTGTATCTCGCAGGTATATAATCCTATAGGATATAATCCAGAGCATTCAATACAGGATTTAATCAAAAACATCTAAATATATTAACTGTATAGAGAGTATATGTATCTTACCTTGCAGGGTTTCATTTAAAGTAAGCAGGTGGTTTAGTTGGAGAAGAGGGTGTTGTTTGTAGTGTTGAGTGTTGGCTTGGTTTTTTGTGTAGGCTTGATGCCCTCTCAGCTTTCAGGGATAGAGGACTTATCTTTTCTGCTCTCAACAGATAAACCCGTTTATTTATTGGATGAGACTGTGCGCATACAGGTAACGGCTCCAGATAATACAACAACAGATTTAACAATCCAGGACCCCTGCGGCTACTTATACGTAACCCTTGGAGAGGCGCTGGGTTCATTCACTCATCTTTATCACCCGGAAGAGGTTGGAAACTACTCTATCTCAGCAAAACTTTTTTGGGTTAATGAAACAACGAATCTATCAGCCCGGTTCAAGGTCTTAGAAAACATTCCAGGAAACAAAACAATAGAAATCACAGAACACATTCCAAGAAACGAAACAATAGAAGCCACAGAAAACCTTTCAGGAAACAAAACAACAGTAGCAGAAAACGTATCAGGAGCCCTTGAGGATGCAACACT
>JAUWTD010000072.1 GCA_030609775.1 Candidatus Altarchaeota archaeon | reverse complement strand
TGGACACTGAAGTGGACCTTCCCCTACTACGTCAGGCTAACAGAACACCAAAGCATGTGGATTATGTACACCCTGACAACGATATCGGGCATAATCGGACTTCTATTCATACCCTACCCTGCCTAAACCTCATAATCTTATGAGTTGAGAAAAACATAAGAGTGTATGTGCATTATACTTCAACTATTATAAATAACAAATAAATGTTTAACTATATACCTAAAAAATAGGTTACTATTTAAAGAATAGATGTACAATATTATATATTATGTAAAAAAAAGAGTACCTTAAAAAAAGGGGCTCGATGACACAAGACCTGGTCGCTACCAGAAAAAACCAGAAAAAATGAAAAAAATAAAACAATTATTTATTATCTGGGTTATTACAATACTTATAGCAACATTCGGAATCGCCGACCAAGGAACCCTAGGCACTACTAACACTGGTTCAATAGACGACGAATGCAAGGCAAACGGGTTTGATTATGGCATTGTAAAATTCGAATGGAATGGAACAACTAACAGTCATGAACCTGAACTACCCCCTGTCTACGGCTATATTATCGCTGTAACCGGCAACACTTCAACAGCTTATTGGACGGCAGATCCCGGGGTTTGCGGGGTACTGCACAAGGAATCTCAAAACACATACATCCATCTAGGTGGGACAACTGGAACTGTTGACTATAATATTCATGGAATAAGCCACATAACCTTCTGCGGATGCGAAACCCCTACACCAGAGTTCACAACACTCACAATGGCGTTGATGATCATGCTGATCAGTCCCGCATTTGCATACCTGCTGATTAAAAAGAGAAAATAATTTCTTTATTCTCCCCCTTTTTCTTACAGCCCATATAAACAGAGACAAAACAATAACTGACAGAGAAATGAGCACCCCTAATATTTGGTCTGGACGAAGACAATGTACTTGACTTCGCCGCTTAACCTAGTTTTCACTGCCTGAGTGCCTTATCGGTCTTGAGTTTTATTGCCCTCTTTTCAGGGCCCGGATAAACTTCTCGGTCTTATCCCTTCCTTGTAGAGGTGAAGAATCTTCTCAGGCTCATTATCCACTGAACTCTCGAGAATGAAGAAGCACGTTTCCCTTCTGGATTGTCAAAGCGGCAGGGATCAAGTTGACCTCCGTTGTTATCCCTAAGTTCATCTGAAGCTTACTTGGACGACGGTCTCTCGAATAACTAAGCTTTTTCATTGAGCACTAACTGGGAGAAGGGAAAAGTCAAGCAGAGGTTTTTGAAATATATTGGCAAAGAAATTGAGGGGAAGCCGGTGAGGCGGGTGAAGACAAGTGAGGTGGGTGTGGAGTCTGTGAAGCGGTACTGGGATGTGTTATGTGTTGATAAGATATCAAAGAATCTTGGCTTAGATGCTTGAAGAGAGGACATCAGAAGTTTTCAGAGAGTACAACGCCGATAAGATTACCCTAGTCGTGGATGTTACCGACACCTACTTTGAAGGTAGGAAGAGTTCATCATCCAAGAAACAGCGGAGAAAAGAATGCACAGCGCAATAAACCTTAAACATATGAAGGAGCTGGGAATGGCAGCTATCATGGGTTTGAAGAAGATCCCATCCATTAAAAAAAAGTTCCTTGAGGGCCTGAAGAGAGCTGAGATCTACTCCAACGATACTAGGGTTATCCTGAAAAACACGACAGTACACGTCAAAACCTTCCCCTACCGAGAGTGGGAGTTGCAGATTAAGGGAGTGTTATCCCTCAGGCCGGTAAGGATGTGGCTAAAAAGCCACGTCAATGGACATATAAGAGTCTGCTACATCACCTATGCAATCCTTACACTGGCAGGGTTGGACTTATCTCCGTCTTGATTTCACGGGAAGCTTTAAAGAAACTCAAGACCTGTTGCAGGATTCACCTAAAAGACCCTGAAAGCAACTTTTCATGGACCACAACAGTAAACCTTGAGAAAATATAGGACAAAATCCTAAAAAAAACTCGAATGTAGTGGGGAAAATATAGGTAAAATTTAGGTAAATACTACAGGGAAAGATATGAGAATACGGTACACCGAACCGGATTAAATCAAGTCCCACACTACATGGTTTGTTCTGATGCAGATACCCTCGGTGTGAGGTAGGGTCCTTTAAGGATTGACGGTATTAGGAGCTAAAAAACTTTCTCCTACCCGGCACTGATCACTAATACAAAAAAAAACAATTAAAAAAAAAGAAAAAGAGAATTACGGGCGTTTCCTGATCAAGAAGTAAGCAAACACTGGACTACACAAAAGAACTAATAGTGTTATTACAGGTGATGCAAACTCTGGAACAGGCGGAATCCCAACACATTCACAATACTCAATGGCCCCTACAGCACCGAACAATTCACAAATAAGGTTCCCTTCACAGCTGCCAATACACTTTTCACCATTCAACTCACTACCTAACACGGCAGCTCCTGGAATAACTGGATTATATTCCTCATTCCACCTGCAACTATCAACCGGACGACACTCACAAATACCCTCATCCTTCTGATAATCATACCCCACCTGCGTACAAGGATATAACGGACCACCACATGCACCCTGACAAGACCTCACGGAAAAATTCCACACACACTGACCGACGATCGGATCCAATACACAATTAGTGCATCCGTCACCTGCAACATCATTACCGTCATCACATTCCTCAACGCCATTAACTACACCGTCACCGCAAAAAGGCTCCACCTGACACACACAATAACTAGAATTCTCTATTGTAATATATTCCAGCTCACAAGAATAATTCTCATTGCATAAGCCTGCGCACTGCGGCTCACCAGTAACACTAACTGGAGTACTGCCAACCCACTGGCAGTCCTCAACAGGGATACAGTCACAGATCCCATCACCTGAACTATGATCAAGACCTATCTGAGAACAAACCAGATCAGAATCATTACAGCCCCCATCACATCCCTTATCAGTCGTCCAATCACAGCATGCAGGAGGTGGCAATTCCGCCTGCGCCGCAGCTAAAGATAACATAAAAAAAACTACAACTAACCCAAAAAATATACCTAATTTTCTCATTTCACACCCCCTCTCTTTCCTTTAAATAGAAACAGGAAGAGAAGAATAAATAAGATAAATATTGAAACCAACACCTTACCTCCTCCCGGAAAGGCAACCACACGCCCAACAACCGGAGGAACCACAATTGTTGTGGAGGTAACAGCAGCCTGACAACAACACCCACAGGAATAATCTTCCCCGACGTTGAAACAATACTGAGCCAAATCACACACATCACCCTCACAAACACTTACACAATCCAATTCAGAGACACAGCTAACACAATCAACGAAAGGATTCAATGGATTAGATACCCTATCACACCCTTCACTACACTGCGCAGGAAACACTACACCCGGTATTGTAGTTGAGGTGGTTGAGGTAGTTGAAACCACAGGACACGGAATACACGGACCTCCACAGTCGATACCTACTTCACCCTGATTCTGTATCCCGTCAGAGCAGTTCATACAAGGATCACACGGACCCCCACAATCAATACCCTCCTCACAGTCACCATGATGACAATTCTGAATATCATCAAAACAATTCCTACCAACACCACCTATAACTGAACCGCCACCACCTGTACTCCCCCCACCGCCATTAGACGGAAGAGTAGTTGTAGTAGTTGCCATAGTTGTAGTTGTAGTAGTTGCCATAGTTGTAGTGGTTGTGGTAGGAGGCAACTCTGTTAAAACAACAGCCTGGATTGCAAGCTCCCTCAAAGAAGGAATGAAAGATTGCAGATCAATAAGAGAATACCATGAAGAATTCAGATAACCAAAATGATACGACCTATCTACATTAGAGTTATTCCCACCCCAGAATATGAAGATATCATCCTCCCTGGACTGAGGTTCCCTGGCCCGGACTTCAACACAGAAGTCACCTGGACCGACGACAAAACCCAGACTTGAAACATCAATCGATTGACGCACATTTGGCGCACTTAACTCAAGAGGATCAAATTGGGAGACGTTGCTCCCCTCCTCAGTATCATTACAGTCATATACTAGTATAGAAAACAGACTTGTAGCCTCACTGCATTCACCACACCAATATATGCTCACATTCTGCAGGATTCCTCCGATTACATCAGAAGAAGGAGTGAACCGGACACGCGCCCTATAATCAAAGGTATCACTGATTCGCACCCCATTAGTGTAAGGCCCGGAATCATAGGATAATTCCACAGCGGCTGCTGAGGAAACCATAAATAAAATTGACATACATAAAATAATTACCTTGTTTTTCATTACGTCAAACATTTTTTTTTTAAATCACAAAATAATATATGTACATATATTGGAAACAGTATTTAAAAAGCAACCAACTTTATTGTACATTTCCTATTTAAAATGAACAAAAACGGTTTAAATAAGATTGATTTAATCACCCCCGATAAAACACTGAAAAACGAACGCCGAAAATCTAAAACCAAAGCTAATCCAGAATACAAGCACATACAACCTTTTACTGCCAACACACCAAAATACATTTAATCACCCAAATATATTAAGGAAAAATATCTTACTTATCTATAAACTTACTTACATATAACATAATAAAATAGGGGCAACCATTAGTTAAACTTTGTCGCATTTAACCTATATTTTTCCATTACATTGTTCAAGTTTTTAACTAAAAAAACAGGTGAATACCAAACAACCCTTAACAGATACGCCATTAAAACTAAGTTAAAAAAAAAAGAATTGAAGCGGAATCCATTAATCATCAGTTAAGGAGTTATAGATTGATGCCGGTAGTTTGAAACTGTTGTCCTGCGACTTCTTTTTATTACAAAATCAGATAGAATACTACCCCCTGACTTTTAAGCCAAAGAGATGAATGCCTAACCTTCCGACTTTATAAGTCCATACTCCCCACCTTCCGGGGTGGAGTTATTGATTTTTCCAGTGGAGAATTCTGACGACAAAAAACCAGGGGAAAAAAAAATAACGACCAGCTACATAGTTAAATCTAAATAGTTTGAATGACAATAACTAACAATAAGAAGTGATAAATTAGGTGGATACGTATGGAAGAAATATCTGCATTCAGAAAGGTCTTTGGAAGTTCGCCAACGATAAAGGTTATAGACTTCCTGTTAGCTGAGAGAGGGCTGTATGATTACACATTATCAGACATCTCTGGAAACTCAGGGGTTTCATGGTCAAGTCTCCACAGGATATTTCCAAAATTGATAGAAATGGGCATCGTGGAACAGACAAGGGCAATAGCCAACGCCAAATTATATCAGCTTAACGAAAAAAATACCTTAGTCCAGGAACTGATACGTATCGACAGCAAAATATCTGACTACTTTATCCATAAAGAACTGGAGATACAAGAAGCTAAGCTAAAACAACAAATTCCCGCTTGATAAATTGTTTAACGTTTTTTTCGTTGAATCCATGCAACTGTAACCTTTGCGTTTTTAAACCCTAGATGCAATCTCTAAAGAACAGTT
>JAUWTD010000030.1 GCA_030609775.1 Candidatus Altarchaeota archaeon | reverse complement strand
TTAAAAAAAATGTATGAACTAAACACAAAAAAAAACGGGTGGAAAAAAAATATTTTTATGATGATTCAAGTATGTGTAATAACCCTATGTATGACTGGACTGGCTAATGCGCATTTTACTATGCTTTTCCCAGGGAAAGACATGGATGTGACCCCAGAAGACTATATTGCAGAAGTCGGGGACACAAAAACTATCTGGATAATCTGGGGACACCCCTACGAACACATACTCTTTGACATGACCTCAGTTCCCGAAGTCGGAGTCAAGAGCCCTACGGGAACCCTCACTAAATTAACGCCCTCAGAGATAACGGTTGATGGAAAGATAGCATACCAGGTTTCATTCATCGTTGACGATATAGGAGACTGGATAGTTTATGCAGAATACGAAGACGAAGGTGAAGCATTAATAGATTATGTTAAAGCAATCATCCACTGCGGCGAAGAAGCCTGGATGGGATGGGATGCAGAACTTGGGCAAAATTCCGAGATCCTGCCGTTCACAAGACCCTACGGCCTCGAAGAAGGCTTCGTATTCACTGGAAAAGCTGCATATAAAAGAAATTCTATGGCAGACGCTGATGTGGAAATAGAGATGTACCACACTAAAGAAGCCGGAGAAAAAGCCGTAGAAGAAGCAGAAGAAAAATACTCATATGACCCACCTATGATGTTTACAAGGGTGACAAAAACAAACGACAACGGAGAATTCGCATACACCCTTGATGAACCCGGGATATGGTTCATAGGAGCATATGGGCCAGAAGAGAACGGACTAACCCAAAGAGGGGTATTAATCGTCCCAGTATTGAAAGCGTTCCCAGAAAAATCTGTTTCCACCGAAACCGGTGACAGCCAGGAGATAGAGGGAATAAAAGGCTCTTTGAAATCACTGGAAGACAAGGTCGTGTCCCTGGGCTCTGATGTAACAGAGCAGACACCGGAAAGCAACTCAGGTCTGGTCTATGCAGCAATCGGCGTTGCTTTACTGGCTTTGATATTGGGCATACATGCAGCAACCAAGAAATAAATGGTACACATATCTGATGGAATACTATCAGCAGAGGTTTTAGCTGCCGGATGGGTGATTACAGCGGCGGTCTTGGCATCGACCATACAAAGAATCGAAGCCGAGAACATCCCCAAGCTGTCACTCATCACAGCAGCTTTTTTTGTCGCATCCCTAATACATATTCCATTAGGTCCAACATCAGTCCACCTGATACTAAACGGACTGGTAGGAATAACCCTAGGTGTCTTATCATTCACATCTATTTTTATCGGCATCGTATTACAGGCATTCCTGCTTGGACACGGCGGCATAACAACCATCGGAGTAAACACAATGAATATGGGGTTACCTGCTTTAGCAGCATACGGAATCTTCAGGCTGAAAAATAAAAAAAAGATTGAATTATCCGGAGGACTGGCAGCAGGATCAGCGGTTATCCTGACGGTTTTATTAACTGCTTTAACTATATTCACAACAGGAAAAGAATTCACCGGCGTAGTAATTGCATTAACTGCAGCGCATGTGCCCATAATCCTAGTAGAAACCATCGTCACCGGATCAATTACGGGTTTCCTTATGAAGGTCAAACCAGAATTACTAAATACTACATAAAAAAAAATGGACAAACAGATTCAAATAATAATTATAGCAGCCCTACTTGTCTTATCATGCGGCCTTGCAAGTGCCCACAGGATACATGTAAGCACCCAGATTGGGGAAATATCTGTGAAATCCTGGATTGGAGGAGGATCACCTGTAAAAGAAGGAGATGTGAAGGTATACATGATAACCGAGGGGGTAGAAGAATTATATCTTGAAGGGACAACAGACCTAAACGGCGAATTCGGGTTTCCTCCGAAAATCGGCGTAAAAGAGTACCGGATTGTTGTAGAACCCACCGATCTACCCGGCCATAAAGCCGAAACAATTCTGAATATGACTCAACTACAGTCATGTGAAAGCGGAGAAGGAATGCCCACATACCTTGGAGTGATTTCTGGATTAGGTTATCTTGCCGGGCTTGCCGGATTATCATCTATGTGGATTTATCGAAAAAAACAGAAGAAATAAAAGAAATGCTTGAATTCCCCAAAATAGATAAATATGCCGGAATCAAAAGCCCGATACATTCATGGGATCAGAGAGCTAAAACAGTTTCCATTCTATTACTCATCACATCAATCGTCCTCGCACAAGACATACGGTTAGCCGTATTTGGATTATTCTGCGCTATCCTGCTTGTTTACGTATCCAATATCCCCCTCTCATTTATTGGCAGATACATGCACTCCATTATCCCTTTCATACTGTTTTTTTTTATAATCCTGCTCTTCACCGTACCAGGGAAAGCCATACACTCTATCTATTTTTTGAATATTTCAATAGAAGGAATCTATCTAGCATCTTTAATCTCTATGCGGATGTTTGCATCAATTCTACTGATGTTCCTGCTATTAGGGACAGCAAGATTTGACCATACCCTAAAAGCATTTGAAAAACTCGGCGTTCCAAATAAATTTGTTCAGATACTAATGTTTTCTTATAGATACATTTTTGTGCTTATAGAGGAATTTCAAAGGATTTCAAGGTCTATGGATGTACGAGGATTCAGAAAAAAAACAAACATGTATTCAATGAAAACCCTTGGAAAGGCGGTTGGGATACTGTTTGTGAAAAGCTATGAGCGATCAATAAACACCTATCATGCAATGACTTCACGAGGCTATGACGGAACTATCCGAACCCTATCCGAGTTCAAGATGAATAACATAGACTGGGTTAAATCATTTATGGTGGCAGGATTAGCGGTCATGCTCCAAGGAATTGGTTTTGTTTACGTATAAAACTGGAGGAAATTAAAAACAACAAAATGCCCGATATTGCAGTGGAGGTTGAGGCGTTATCATACAAGTATCCTGACGGAAACCTGGCTTTGGATAATGTTTCTTTGAGTGCCTCCCCCGGGGAACTGATTGCCTTACTGGGACCCAACGGCGCAGGCAAATCCACGCTACTACTGCATTTGAATGGTATCCTTAAAGGAGAGGGATCTATACGAATCTTTGGAGAAGATATAAAAAACAAAAAAAGAAGCAAAATAATAGAAAAAATCGGCATAGTTTTCCAGGACCCGGATGACCAGCTTTTCATGCCAACAGTTTTCGACGACGTCGCATTCGGCCCCCTAAATATGGGATTATCTAAACAGGAAGTGAAGATGCGGGTTGAGTCCGCATTAAAAAAAGTAGGCTTAAAAGGATACGAAGACCGGTGCCCACATAATCTTAGCTTCGGAGAAAAAAAGAAGGCGGCATTTGCAACAATTCTTTCCATGGAACCCGAAATCATTATCCTAGATGAACCCGCCTCAAACCTTGACCCGCAAAGTAGCAGAGCCCTCTTCAAAATAATAAAAGAATTAAAAGACAAAGGAAAAACAATAATAATCGCCACCCACGACATAGGCATAGTACCGGAAATAGCAGACAAAATCTATATATTAGACCATAAAATAATCGCCGAAGGCACACCCCGCCAAATATTTTCGGATGCAGACCTGCTGAAGAAAACAAACCTAGAGGCCCCCAAGATCACTATGTTATTCGAGATCCTGACATGTTTCGGCTACAACTGCAACGACCTGCCATTATCAATAGATGAAGCAATCACCCACCTCACCCAAAGCATAGAAACCAAAGGAGGACACATGCACTTACACATACACGAACACACCCACAACGAAATCAAAAAAATCACAAAAAAATACGGCCACCACAAATGAGGTACGCACCGACTCTATGTATCCATATTTTAGCGGCATAACACTATGATTGAAAAAGTTCTTCTTGCATGGAGCGGAGGCAAAGATAGTGCTATCACTCTTTACTACCTACAGAAAACTAACCGTTACGAGATTATAGCATTGTTAACTACTCTAACAAAAGACTATAATCGAATCAGCATGCACGGTGTACGACAGATTCTGCTTAAACAACAAACCGATTCTTTAAGGATCCCTCTTGAGAAGGTATTCATCTCAAAAAACGCTTCTAATGAAGAATACGGATCTAAGATGCGAAAGATTCTGACAAAATATGCTAAAGCAGACGTCTCCTCAGTAGTTTTTGGAGATATCTTTTTAGAGGATGTAAAACAATACCGAGAAAACAATCTAGGTAAAGTAGGGATGAAAGGAATTTTTCCCCTATGGAAGAAAGATACTACTAAGCTAGCCCATACCTTCATAGATCTGGGTTTCAGAGCAATAATTACCTGCGTTGACTCAAACATCCTAGATAAAAGATTCACCGGAAGAATCTATGATAAAGAATTTTTACTTGAACTTCCTTCAGGTGTGGACCCATGCGGCGAAAACGGAGAATTCCATTCATTTGTATATCATCCAGCCCAAACGAGGTTTTCCTACTAATATTCTTAGTTCTTTATTTTCCTGTTCTCTTTGCAGGTGGTTTGTAGTATACACTGTCCACTAATATGTGCTATGTTTATATATTAGAATAAGGTAAATACTGTAGTAGGGTATACAGTATGATGAAGTCTGATGTGGATGAGTCTGTGCGGCTTTTGGAGTATTTTCATATGATGAATTTGTCAATACAGTATTCTACTCACCGAATTATAGGTGCGGCTGCCGGGGCGGTTATGAAGCTGACCTTGGATGACTTAGGGAAATATGGGCTTCCTTTGATGAATGAATATCTAACCGAAACCAAACAGATTCTTGGGCTTAAAGAATTCAGTTACAAGGAAGACGACGACCCGGTGATAACCTTAGCGGAAAGTCCATTCAACCACGAAATATTTGGAGATAAAGTCATATGTCCCCTGGTTTTGGTTGCTGCAGGCATTATCAAAAGAGACGGTGTAAACGATATCAGTTTGGATGCTAAGTGGGGAGATGATAATCTTCTGGTGCATGTAACCCAATCTGCGCTCGCAGAGACCCCGATGAATGGGTTGGAAGATTTATTAAGATATTTTTGTTTACTAGACCTATTAATCCAATCCTCCTTACAGAGGGTTACAGGTCAGGCAAGTCAAGCAATTATGAGATCGGCAGTAGAGTGCATGTCTCAACTTGAGTTACCTTCAATGAATGAGTATTTACTGATGGTTAAAAACACCCTCAAATTAACTGAATTCAGTTGCGAGAAATACGTGGAAAATGAGGTAACATATTCGGTCAGGATAAGGGGGTCTCTTTTTGCAGTATCATTCAATGAACTAGTCAAACCCGGTGTGATATGTCCTCTGGTTTTTATGTTGGCATGCATCATCAAAAAAACGCAGGGTGCACATGTTGAGGTAGAAGAGACAACAGTTACTGGAGACGGGGTGGATGCAGTAATACGCGTGTATCCTACATCATGGGTGGAGGTTTTAAGATTATCAAAAAAAATAGAGGCAATAAAAAATGGTTGAACTTACCGATATGATGAAGAAAACATTAGAGGACATATATGTGAATGAATTTTCTCCAACAATACCAAAAAGATGCATTTATCTGGCTACTGCAAGCAAAGAGGGCATACCTAATGTTGTGCCTATGAGTGTGGTAAAGGTTGTTGATAAAGACAAAATAATGCTTATGGATGCTGTCCTCGTGAAGACGTATAAAAATCTACAGGAGAATAAAAAGGCCAGCGTCACAGCATCATATTACCGGGAGTGGGAGCTGACATCAGCGGGTGAATTCAAGGTGAAGCCCATAGACATGCAAAAATGGATTGATAAAACATTTGATGGATGGCAGTTTAAAGGAGACGTTGAATTAGTCACAGAAGGAGAATACTTTGAACTAGCTAAAAATATGTGCAAGGAACGGTTCGGAGAGTTTGTGCCATGTAGGTCAGCAATAATACTACATGTAAAAGAGATCTACTCTGTTTTAGATGGCAGCAAGGTTCAATAATAAACTAGGTTATCACAGGCTGCATCTGGATCCGGATGCATCCCTTCTATATTTTCCGAATTCAGTATTCTGCAATTCCTTGGCTGAGAATACCGGTCCGTCTTTACAGACCCTAAGTCCCGCAGGATCAATACAGCATTGACCACATATACCCACACCACATTTCATATACCTCTCCAAGGATACTTGACAGGGGATTTTTTCCCTTACAGCGAGGTCTGCAACCTTCTTCATCATAAGTTCCGGGCCACATGTATAGATTTGATCGAATTTCTTCTCCGCTACCTGATCCCTTAAGATATCACACACTGAACCTTTCTTGCCGCATGTTCCATCATCAGTGGCTATTAACACATTATTTTTTTTTGACTTAAGTTCACTTAACCAGAAAAGTTCCTTTTCTGTTGCGGCCCCAAATAAGATATCAACCTTTTTGTTCTCCTCTATGATTCTATCAATTAACGGCATCAGCGGAGCTAATCCAACACCACCTGCAACTACACAGATCCGTTCTCCTGCTATTCTAAAATATCCACCCCCATAAGGTCCACGTACACCTAACACCTTCCCTTTTTTTAGATTAAATAGTTTCTGTGTGAAGGAACCAACAGCCCTTAGGGTAAACTCAATGTTGCCACCTAACCTACTGAAGCTAAACGGCTTCTCTGCGACATCAGGCATCCAGAGCATTGCAAATTGCCCCGGCTCTGCCTTAATTTTTTTATCTAAGATAAACGTTTTCACCGTAGGTGTTTCATCCCTTACCTCATTGATTTCAACAATCTCCGGCGCATCCATTCTCTTTTCCCTCCACCAAACCCTTTGTATACTCTGCAAGAATTACTGAGATATTATCTACTCTGCCTTTTGTATTAGCCAGCCTGATTAATCTATTATATGATTCATTAAGGTTTGTGCCTTCAAGTACAGCAGCGCGCATATCTGAATTATTCACCATACTATTTAATCCGTTGCAGCATAGAAGTATAAAATCCCTTTCCTCCAAGGTTAATGAGAATAAATCAGGTTCTACATTAGGGAAAATACCTACAGCATTTATGGGTGCTCCCTGCGTATCTGCGTGGTCTTCTGTTACCTGTTTTATTTCATCCTTGTTTATGATGAAGAGGTTTGAATCGCCGACGTTTACAACATATAATCTTTTATCATCTATTATGGCTGCAAGTATTGTTGAACTCATTTTTGCATGCTTTGGGTTCCTTACAGTGTATTCCAAAAGTTTCCTGTTCACTGTCTTTATTCCTGCATTCAATGAGGTGAGATAGTTTATTTTATCTACAGAAGACGATAACTCCGGTAGCAGATATTCTGCAAGCATTTTTGTAGCAAGATAACTTGCAATCTCCCCTGAGGGGGCATCATCTATGCCGCATCCAATGACCATAAGCATTCTTTCATGTTTTATGGATTCATAGATGAAACCTGCTTTTATGGCAATGATGCTGTCTTTGTTTTTATTTCGGGTTTTCCCCGAGTCTGATCCATAAACTACATTCATTTTAAATGAGATTTCCCGATTAGTTCATCAAGCTGCGTATACCCCCACTCATCCATGAACTGAATTATTTCATTGCATACATTCGAAAAGATATTGATATCCTTTTCTATGACTGCTGTACCAATCCCTACCACATTTGCACCTGCCATCATCATCTCTATTGCGTCCCTTCCATTCTGGATTCCACCTATTCCAATTATTGGAATCTCCACTACCTCATATATCTGGTACACACAGCGGACAGCGATAGGCTTTATTGCGGGACCGCTCATTCCACCAAATCTATTTGAGAGCACAGGTTTTGCGGTTTCAATGTTTATCACCATTCCGGGACCAACAGTATTTACTGCGGAAATAGCGTCTGCTCCAGCCGACTCAACGGATGCTGCAATAGATGCAATATCTGCTACATTCGGCGACAACTTCATTATCAATGGGATGCGGACCCGGTCTTTTATCTCCTGTGTGACCTTTTCAGCAGACTCTGGATCAATGGCAAACGGTTTACCTAATTCGTTCTCTGCATTAGGACAAGATATATTCGCCTCAAGTAGATCCGGTTTTATCTCAGACACCCTTTCTGCGACATCCCCAAATTCTTCGATGGTTCTCCCATAAAAACTTGCAATCACAGGAGATTTCACCGCCTTAAGGGTTTTCTTAAGTTCAGAAAGAGACTCCTCCAGCGGAGGACAGGATAAGCCTACGGCATTCAATATTCCTCCAGTAACCCCAACCACTACCGGGGTTGGATGCCCTTCTCTTTTCGCAGGTCCGATAGACTTTGTTGTAACCGCACCTGCCCCTGATTTAGCTATTCTTTGAAGTGAGGCTGCGCTAACTCCAAGAATCCCTGAACTGAGAATCGTCGGATTCATTAATCTGACACCTGCAAGTGATGAGACTATGCTATTCATCTTCCTTTAATTATTTTCATTCATGAATATTAAGTATGAGACCAAGAATCCTGATCACAGATAAAATACACGATCTCGCAATAGATGAAGCCCGACTCTTTGCTGACGTGGACCCAATGTTCAATCTCACTAAAAAAGAATTACTTGAAAAGATAAAGGATTATGATGCATTAATTGTCAGAAGCGGAACAATTGTTACAAAAGAGATTATAGAAAAAAGCAACCTAAAGATCATTGGTAGAGCTGGTTCAGGGCTGGATAACATAGACCTTGAATCTGCTATCAATAAGGGTATCAAAATCGTTAACTCCCCGGAGGCGAGTACAATCTCTGTTGCTGAACTTGTTTTAGGCTCACTTATCACCTTGATGCGAGGCATCCATCATGCACACAATTCAGTGTGCGGGGGAAAATGGGAGCGCAACCTGTTCAATGGAAACGAGCTTTTTGGTAAAACCCTGGGTATCGTGGGTTTTGGTAGGATAGGTAGAGAGGTTGCAGACCGGGCGAGAGCCTTTGGCATGGACATTAAGGTATACGACACACAGATTACTGTAGAGGATGTGAGGGAAGCTAACTGTATGCTTTCTGAATTTGATGATCTCCTGGAGACATCTGATGTGGTTTCGTTCCATGTTCCTCTAACTGAGGAGACACGAAACATGTTAGATGAAAAAAGAATCAGTGAAATGAAGCCTTCTGCAATTGTTATCAATACTGCAAGAGGGGGAATCATCAATGAGAAAGCCTTATATGATGCGTTGAAGACAGATAAATTGAGAGGAGCAATCCTCGATGTCTTTGAGGATGAGCCTCCAGAGAATAATCTATTCCAGGATCTCAAAAATGTTGTTCTGACCCCCCATCTTGGAGCCTACACAGATGAAGCCCAGATTAATGCTGGTGCTGTTGTCGTGGAAAAAATAAGGAACTTTTTTAGGGGTAAATAACGAGAGTGCATGTTACAGCAGATATAACTGAATGTGATGTAATCAGACGATTTGAAGAGGAAGACCTTGTATTAACTTCCCACGGCTTTAAATGGGTTCTTGAACATAAACTTGACCCTACCGAGGTCATCTCTAAGGCTAAAGATAAGGGCGTCTGGCTTATAGCTGATGAATTCTTGCAGGAGTTTGTGAACGACAGAGAAACAGAAGATACCCAAACACCCCCCGTACAAATTGAAAAAACAAAACATATCACAGCAAAAGAGATTGAATCACTTCTAAGAATCCAGGAGGCTTCAGATGTTACAGGCAAATCAACCTGTGAAGGCCTGCTCGAAAATTTTGTAGACTACTTCAATACGAAATACTCTGATTTAAAGGATATTCTCAAGCAAAGAGAGAATTTACGCGGAGCAGTTCCAATAAATATAGCAAAAAAGAACAGAGACCAAAAAGATATGCATATCATCGCCATGGTCACCTCAAAAAGAGAAAGTAAAAGAGGCTACAAATTCCTTGACATAGAGGATCCCACAGGTGAACTCACTGTGTTGGTCTCAACTAATGACTCCCGAATGGAAATACTCTTTGATCAGATACTCCTTGATGAAGTCATCGGCCTTTCTGGCAGATTCAATAACGACATCTTTATTGCAGAAGAATTATTTCAGCCAGACCTGCCTTTAGACAACAAAGCAAGGACTGCTGATGAACCAGTTCATGCAGCATTCATCTCAGATATCCATGTTGGAAGTTATCTCTTCCTTGAAAAGGAATTCAATAGATTCATTGACTGCCTGAATCTTAAAGGCAACAACAAGGAGCTTTTTGAGAAAATCAAGTATGTTTTTGTAGCAGGAGACCTCGTCGACGGCATCGGAATCTATCCTAGCCAAGAAAAAGAATTATCCATTCCAGACATATACAAACAATACGACTTCCTTGCCTCCCTTCTTGAAAAAATACCTGACTATATTGAGATCATAGTAGCTATGGGCAACCATGACGCTGTAAGGAACGCAGAACCTCAGCCAAGGCTTGATAAAGATATCGGAGCACCCCTCTATGATCTACCAAATGTACATGTCGTAGGTAATCCCGTAACTGTTTCAGCCCACGGAGTTAAGACATTGTTATATCATGGAACATCCCTTGACACAATAATTGGAAGCTTTGCAGACTGCACTTATTCCAAACCTGAGACTGCAATGATAGAGTACCTGAAGAGAAGATATCTTGTCCCAGTTTATGGAAACGATCCAGTTTCCCCTGAAAAAGAAAGCTATTTAACAATTAAAAATATTCCAGACATATTCCACTGCGGACACGTCCATACTAACGGGTATGCAATCTACCGCGGTGTCAGAGTCATAAACTCAGGAACCTGGCAGGCAAGAACCAAATATCAAGAAGAGCTAGGGCATCTTCCAACACCTGGAAGGGTGCCTATAATGAACCTACAGGATCTTGAGGTTTCAGTGATACATTTTTATGATGGATAATAAAGAAGAGTATTTCAAGGAACTTAAAGACAAGATTAATGCAGCGTATAAGATAGCTGAGAATGCAAGATCTATGGGTTTCGATCCCTCACTTAAAGTAGATGCTATCCCTGCAGGAGACCTTGCTTCCCGGGTTGAGGGTCTGGTAGGCCCTGAAGGCATCGCAGAAAAGATCAGAAAATATGGTAGAGAGAACCTAACACAGATCATCGACGATGTGCTTGGAGACGTTTCACATCTACCCAAAAAAGAACAGGAAAAACATGTTGACCAAGCTTTAAGGACCGCCCTTGCAATAACCACCGAAGGTGTTGTTGCCGCACCGATAGAGGGAATATCCAAGGTTTCTATCAGAACTAACCCAGATGGATCAGAGTATCTATCAGTTTACTTTTCAGGACCCATAAGGAGCGCAGGCGGCACAGCCCAAGGTCTTGCCGTATTGTTTGCAGATTATCTGAGGAAAAGCATAGGCCTCCAAGAGTATCGCCCAACAAAAGACGAGGTTGAACGCTATGTGGAAGATATCAAAATCTACAATGACCGAGTCAGCCGACTACAATATAGGCCCTCAGACGATGAAATCAGGGAAATAGTTAACAGATGCCCAGTATGTGTTGACGGAGACCCTACCGAAAAAAGAGAGGTTTCAATACACCGGAACATTGAACGGGTTGAGACTAACCGCATTAGAGGGGGAATGTGTCTTGTTATCGCAGAAGGTATTGCACAGAAGGCAAGAAAACTCATGAAATACAATGCATCATTTGGACTTGACTGGGACTGGCTGGCAGAGATTGGGAAACACAAAGAAAAAAAAACAGAAAAAAGCACTTCATTCATGTCAGAGATAGTCGGCGGAAGACCCATCTTTGCCGAAGCCTCTGCTAAAGGCGGTTTCCGCCTTAGATACGGGAAGAGCAGGGCTTCAGGTATCGCAGGAAAATCCATCCATCCAGCTGCTATGATCATACTTAACGGCTTCATCGCCACCGGAACACAGGTGAAGCTAGAACGCCCCGGTAAGGGATGCATAATCACGGAATGCGACAGCATCGAAGGCCCCATAGTAAAGCTTAATGATGGGAGCGTTATAAGGGTTGAATCACGGGATCTGGCAAAAGAAGTGAAGAACAAAATAGATGAAATCCTTTTTTTAGGGGATATGCTAGTAACATATGGCGACTTCCTGCAAACCAACACCACCCTTCTGCCCGCAGGATACTGTGAAGAATGGTGGACCCTTGAATTAAAAGAAAAAAAAATAAAGGCCCCCGACACAATTCCCACACCACAGGAAGCTGTTAAATTATCAATAAAACATAATGTTCCACTGCATCCACGCTACACCTACCACTGGGATGACATAGAACTCAAAGACCTTGATATCCTTGTACACATACTATCCAATGCAGAGATCAGCGACTCTCTATCAATTAAAAACAACAACCCAGAAGGTAAACGCATACTTGAATTCCTCGGCATCCCACATAACGTAGAAGGAGACCAAATAACTATTGAAGAATATCTACCCTTACTTTACTCATTAGGCATCTATGAAAACAATGAAGACAATAAAATAAATATTGAAAACTTCATTTCAGCGTTTGAAAAAACCGAAGAATTATCTGTTGTAGCTTTCCTTAATACGTTATCCCCTATAAAAATTCGCCCCAAGTCTGGAACATACATCGGTGCAAGAATGGGTCGGCCAGAAAAGGCAAGAGAGAGAAAAATGCAGCCGCCTGTACATTCCCTGTTTCCAATAGGCCGAATCGGAGGCTCGGAGAGAAGCATCAGCATCGCAGCTGAAAAAAACACCATCTCTGTTGAGGTTGCAAGATACGAGTGCACTAACTGCGGTACAGCATCTATTTTTCCCTCATGCCCTGAATGTAAGCAGCCCACCGTCCTTAAGAAGATATGTCCCTCATGTGGACGCATAGCTGACTCAGACACATGCCCAAAATGCAAGGTGACTATGCAAGGCTATGAACGAAGAGACATTGACCTACGAAATATCTGGAAGAACGCAGTCGAGAAACTTGGTTTCGGAGGCACAGTTAAAGGCGTCCAAGGCATGATATCATTCTACAAAATCCCTGAACCCCTGGAAAAAGGTATCATAAGAGCCAAAAACAAGGTATTTGTCTTCAAGGACGGCACCATCCGATTCGACGCAACCGACGCCCCATTGACCTATTTTAGACCGCGTGAGATAAGCGTTTCAATTGAAAAACTAAAAAATTTAGGCTATACTCGAGACTACCTCGGAAACGAGCTTACAGATGATGAACAAATCCTTGAACTCAAGGTACAAGATATAATCCTACCTGACGAAGGTGCAACATATCTGCGACGGGTTGCAGCCTTCATTGATGAACTCCTGGTTAGATTCTACGGCCTCAAAGAATTCTACAACGTCACTACCCGAGAGGACCTATTAGGTCACCTTGTCGTGGGTCTTGCACCCCACACCTCGGCTGGAATCTGCGGAAGAATCATTGGATTCTCCCCTGCCGCAGTATGTTATGCCCACCCCTTCTGGCACGCAGCAAAAAGACGGAACGCCGACGGCGACGAGGACTCCGTCATGCTGATGCTTGACGCACTCATAAATTTTTCTAGAATGTATCTACCCGAAAAAAGAGGCGGCAAGATGGATGCACCCCTGGTAATTACAACCCTGCTTGACCCAAAAGAAGTAGACGACGAAGCTCATAAAATAGAGACTGTAACCAGTTATCCTCTGGACTTCTATGAAAAAACCTGGGAAGGGGTGAATCCCTCTGATGTAGACATACCCATAATTAACTCTATTCTTGAAAGCGACCCCTATGGCAGCATCGGATTCACACATGACACATTTGATATCTCCGGCCCCGTCTTAAGGTCCAGGTACGTTACATTAGGTAGCATGGCCGAAAAAGTTGACGCACAGCTCCGGGTTGCAGAGCTTAGCAGAGCAATTGATGAGGGCGTTGTCGCAGAGCTTGTGATAAACTCCCATTTTCTACGCGACACCTATGGCAACCTCCGAGCCTTTTCAAGACAAAAATTCCGTTGCGTAAAATGCAACCAATCATATAGGCGAGTACCCTTAATAGGCAAATGCACCAAATGCGGCGGAAGACTGCTCTTAACCGTGACCGAAGGAAGCGTACGAAAATATCTAGGCATCTCAGTTAGCCTAGCAGACAAATACAGCAAATCAGACTACCTAAAACAAAGACTACAAGTACTAGGAAGACAAATCGACTCAGTCTTCACAAACGACCTATCAAAACAAATTAGCCTATCCGAATTCATGTAAGACCTTACAGACAACCATTGAACAAACTACAATAAATGATGCCTGAATAAGTTTAAGCCACAACTATAATTAATCTACCTATATGGTATTATACTTTTATACTATATTTAAACAGAAACATTCAATAAATTTACAGTTATTTTAGGGGGCGGTTGATTAGATTATATGTGTGGTTTGGTGAAGTAGGTAATAAAATAATTTGGGTTAAAAAAAAACAGGTGGTTTGGCTTGAAGAAAAGGATAATATTCATAGCATTAGTGGTTAGTTTAATTTTCTGTGTAGACATCATACTCTCTGAGCTCTCTTACTCAGACAACCTACTCTTCGGTCTCTCAACAGATAAGCCAACATATTATCTAAACGAAACCGTCCGCATACACGTAACTGCTCCAGATAATACAACAACCAATTTAACAATCCAGGATCCAAGCAACCGCATATATGCAACCACCAAAGAAAAAACCGGTTCATTTACACATATTTATCACCCGCAGACCACAGGCAACTATCTTACATCAGCCGTCTTCTGGCACCCGGATACCAGCACAAATACGAATACAAACACCTCATTTAGAATAATTCATCCCGAAATTAATCTATTTTCTTTAACAACAGACAAAAAAAGATATAACCTAGATGAAGCCGTCCGCATCCAGGTGACTGCCCCGGAAAACACCACCACAAATTTATCTATAACAAACCCCTCCCACACAGTATACTCTTCTCTTAAAGAAGGTTTAGGTGGATTCACTCAACTATATTTACCTGAGTTATTAGGAGAATACTTTATCCTCAACCGATTCTATCTCTTAAACGAAACCAAACAACTGAACACAAGCTTTGAAGTGACTGCAGATACAGCAAAAACAACTTTAAATCCAACCGAAACCGGATACATAGAAACGGAAATAATTCAAGGAAAAGCCTTGCTTAACAAACCTGTTGAATGGATTAAAAAAATCAAGGTAAAAGACAACAAAACCTTCTTTTCTCTGAATCTTCCGCCAGACGCATACAACATCCAAGTGAACGGAGAAGAAATCACGTACTCGCAGACGATAGAACAGAAACTGCTTCAAACAAACCAAACCAAAGAATACTATATCAAATACCAAACACCTGCACCCTACAAGGTGGAACAGATCATAGAATCCAAAAACAAAAACAAAAACAAATACATCAAGCAAATAAACATCAAATCCAATGCATCAGTTAATTACCTGAATGTCCATGCACATAGGAAAATAGAGGATTTGCCTAAACATAATCTCCGGCTTTATCTTCTAGAGAACGAAACCAAAACAGATATCACAAAAAACCCTGAATACAATATCTCCTTCATTGACTCTAACGGAAACAAGATCATTGATCGAATAGAATGGATTATTCCTAAATTATCTAACCAAACCTTTCTATTGGAAGCCGATTTAACTGTAATAACTATTCAATCTTATCCGGTGGTGGGTGGAAACTGGACAGTTCAATTCACAACCCAGGGAACCGCAAACTTGACCATAACTGCAGTGGATGGAACCGAATTCGGAAAAGACTTGCAGTTCCTTGAAATCAGGTGCGGAAACCAAGCCATCGAATACCTGTGGACTAATTCTTCAGTTAACATAAAAAATTATTCCTGCAACCAAACCGGATACGAAACCTCTGAAGTGTTAACCACAGGCAAACACACCTTAGAATTCAGATTCGGATACGACACAGAATACGCCTACAACAACGCTTCTGCCAACGGCTCCACAGCAAACCTCACAATCTGGGACACAACCGACTTAGAAACCCGATACATAAACCAACAGATAACCTTCTACGCTAACTACACCAACAAAACCTCCGGCACACCAATCAACGAATCCGGAGCCTACTGCAACATAACATTCGACACAACACCAACCGGACCATACAATATGACCTTCAACACCTCCACACACGTATACGAATACAATCGAAGCTTTAATTCCTCCGGATACTTCAACTGGAACATAACCTGCAACGGATCCAGTCAAGGATATGACGTATTGAATACAACAGATACAGTAAATGTCTCCAACCTCAGTGACAGCAGTCCAAACATCTCTAACGTATCCGCATCTCCCTCCGTGCAAGGCTACGGCTTGAATGTAACATTTGAAGCGAACGTATCCGACCCAGACGGCGTAGACAAGGTATGGGTGACAGTCACCACACCAGACAACACCACCCAAAATTATTCCCTGAACAATATCTCCGCCGACATCTGGGTCTATAACTACAGCAACTGGAAAAACGGCACCTACCTCTACCAAATATATGCAAATGACTCAGGCGGAGCAATAGAAAATTCTTCTATCTATGAATTCAACCTCACCATAGACCTGGCAATCAAAATCAAGACCACCCAAACAACATACAACACCGGAGACATTAATCTAACCTATGAACTACTGCACCAATGGACCAACATCACCGACCCCACAGCAAACGGAGATGGGGGCGAAGGTGTTGCAGTGGATGGCGCCGGAAACGTGTACGTCACCGGATCCTGTGATGGCTGTGGTAGCACAGGCGGCTACGCAATCTATACTCTGAAATTTAATTTCAGCGGAGGACACCAATGGACCGACATCACCGATCCCACAGCAAGCTGGGATAAAGGCTATGGTGTTGCAGTGGATGGCATTGGGAATGTCTACGTTACTGGTCACTGTGATGGCTGCGGCAGCCTAGGTGGTCACGCAATCTATACTATGAAACTTAATTCCAGTGGAGGACATCAGTGGACTAACATCACTGACTCTGTTGCAAGTGATGACAGAGGTCAGGGTGTTGCAGTGGATGATTATGGGAATGTATACATCACCGGATACTGTACTGGCTGCGGCAGCCAAGGTCTCAACGCATTCTATACTATGAAACTTAATTCCAGTGGAGGACACCAGTGGACCAACATCACCGACCCCACCGCAAGCTGGGATGTAGGTTATGGTGTTGCAGCGGATGGCGCCGGAAACGTGTACGTCACAGGATACTGTACTGGCTGCGGCAGCCTAGGTGATAAAGCAATCTATACTATGAAATTCAATTCCAGTGGAGGACACCAATGGACTAACATCACCGACCCCACAGCAAGCGG
>JAUWTD010000027.1 GCA_030609775.1 Candidatus Altarchaeota archaeon | reverse complement strand
CATTCCTTTGCGTGTTCACACCACTGTATGCAGGATTGTATGTTGTTGTAGATTATAAACCCGCATCTGCTGCATTCTACCTGCATTTCATCTGAGAAAATCTCCACTTCTGCACCGCATTCAGGGCATTTTCTGATTTCGAGTGTGGGTCTTTGTATGCTGGATAACCCTGGACATCTACTAAACATTTTTCATTAGGTTAAGTTAAAGCAGTCTATTTTCTCCTTTTATCTGCTGGATACCTGAGATGTCTTGTGTTGCCTCCAAGCAGCCGAGATATTTGTTGTCTTTGTCTCGTAAAGCGAAATACTGTATCAAAAGTTTGTGTTTTTCTTTGTTTTCTCCCAGAGGAAGATCAATCCAGAATCTGGCTGAATCCCTTTTCCCTTCTTTCATTTCTTGTAGTATCTGTTCTACTTTTTCTATGCTCTTTTTGGGGTGGCAGTTGTGTACGTCCAATCCAAGGGCGGCGAGGGGTCTTTTGAGTATCCGGGTGTCGTGTTTATTCCATGCCAGTACTTTGTCGTCTGCATCAACTACTGAGAACTCTATTGGTATTGTTTCAAGAACCGCATCCAAAACACCTTTGGATAGTTCTCCTATCATTTTTCGTTTCCTTCCTGTATGCCGTATCTTCTTCTGTCTTGTAGTTCCTGTCTTTTGCCTGCATTCCAGCCGCTAATATTCTGGTAGTATCCTGTGATACGGGAGAAGTGTTGTATCGGGTTTCCTTGATGTGGCAGGGTTTGTTCATATTCTTCTGCGCAGTCTTTTGAGCAGACTACTACGCCTTTTTCTGTTGGCTTCAAATCTCCGTTGACGCTTGCCTGCATGTATTCGCCCACAATTTCTTCTCCACATATACTGCACTGTATTCCTTTGTTTTCTGTTTTTGTTTCCATGTGATTCACCCAAGGTTTTTAATCTTCTATTGTTTTTATTGTGATTGCTCCGTTAGGGCATTTTCCTATGCATACTCCTGCACCGTCGCACAATGAAACACCCATAAACCGTGCTTTACCATCTACTAATTGTATTGCGCCTCCAGGGCATTTGGAGATGCACGTGCCGCATCCGTCGCATTTTTTTTCGTCGATCTCGATGATTTTCATTGGCTACCTTTCAAGACCCATCAATATACTTTCTATAGTTGATATATATTATATATCTATTTTATAAAAACATTCAAGTATTTAACCCGATAGTTAGGTTGTAAGATATCCAACTTTATTATCTATATTCTCTCTCCTGAGATGAGGATGCTGACGATGGTCTGATTAAGGACATTCGGGGTTCCGTTGGGGGTGAATCCTTCTTCTGCCCAGGTATAAAAACCGATTATCGGAACATCGCTGCCAAGAACTTTTTTAGCTACTGTGATCTCATTTCCGGCATTTTCACCAAGCATTATGTGATTGTAGTCGCAGCTGAAAATAATAGCTCCTTCAATCTTCTCTGGATTCCCTGCGCTTTTAAGGGCTTTTTTTATAGAGCCTCCAACTGCATCCAATACGGTTTCTGGATTGCCCTCCATTAGACCTGCTCCTTCCCCCTCCTTCATTGGGCATGCATACTGTATGCTTCCATCTGCTAATGCATTTATTGGGGATCTAGGCCAGAATTTCCCTTCTAAGTCCACCATACAAAATGGTTTTTGTATAGAATATTTTAGAATGCCTTTTCCTTTATCTGATTTTAATTCATCAGGGGTTGTGCCATAAATTTCTGCGACAACATCCACTGCGGGTTTATCATCGAATTCCTGTACAATATTTCCTTTGGCTTTTGTTATGAATGCACCTCTTTTGGTGTATTTGAAGCCGTGGGCAATTCCGATGCCGATTTTTATGCTGCTTGAAACGAAGCAACATACAATTGAATCTTGGTATGCTTTGTAGTTGCAGAATTGGTAGGCTTTTTTGTCAAATTCAAGGTTTTCTCTTCCAGAGGTTCCTCCGATAATAGGCATACTTGCTCCGATTATATCCTTTATGCCCTCAACTGCTTCATCTTCTGTTCCGGCGTGAGGGATTCCTTCAGGGAAGGTGATTACAGCATAGTTTATTGCCTTTAATGCAGTGAGTCCCTTTCTAGTCAAGGAGAGGTATCTCATCCCTGCAACCCGTTCCCTCTTCCCTTTTTTATCTATCTCCTTAAGAGCCATGTGGATTGCATCGGAGCCGGCCTTTCTTGGGTTTTCTCTTATATTTTTTCCTATACCTGAGAATATACTGATCTGTTTTGAGGATATGACAATAACCGCAACCTTTTCTGTGACCAATCCGGAGGGGAGAAGGGTTCCTCCGGTTGTACATCCCGCATTTGGGATTTCACCGAGGACTTCTCGTATACCCTTAAAGAGGGAATCCCATTTGTTTTCATATTTTTGTGATGAGAATATGAAAGCAAACTCTATTTCTTCGTCTATGCCCTTGATTGCATCTTCTGCTGCTTCTCTCCCTGCCTTATAAGCGTTATCGTTTCCAGAGATTCCGTAACCGAATTTAACAAGTTGATCCATTTAGCACGCCCCTAAATAAAATATGTTATATCATTACTATTTTATTATATAAGCCTTTTTTTTAAGAGAATGTTCAAAGATATCTAATAAAACGATGGAAATAATTGATATATCCATGAAGATATCCGGCGAGATGATGCTGTATGAAGGAGATCCTAAAGTAGAAATAGCTGCGGTGAAGACTTTTTCAGATGATGGTGTTGTTGTTTCAAGAATTGGCATGGGTTTGCATTCTGGGACGCATGTTGATTCTCCGGCGCATTATCTTGAGGATGGAAACTCTATAGATGAAACAGACCTTAATTCATTAATTGGTGACGCAATAGTGCTTGATTTAACCTCGGTGGAAGATTGCATAACAGCATCTGACCTAAAGAAGTGCACAATAGGTGAAGGTGAAATAATTCTCTTTAAGACCCGGAATTCTAATCTATTGAAAAAAGCAGTGTTTTCAAGGGAATTCATTCACTTAAATGATGATGCAGCAGACTATCTCGTAGATAAAAACATTAAAGCTGTCGGTATAGATTATTTATCTATAGAAAAATTTAATTCAGAAAACAATTACGTGCATAAAAGATTTCTTTCAAAAAACATTCCGGTGATTGAAGGGCTTGTTTTGGAAGCGGTTGAGCCTGGAAGATATACCCTATTTTGCCTTCCTCTGAATATTGTGGCAGGAGAGGCAGCACCTGCTAGATGTGTTCTACTTAGGTGATTCTTTTATGTCCTCTAAAAAAATCATTTTATAAAATCTAATCTATAACTAAAATAAGGTGTTAAAATAATGAAATTATGGAGATGTGAGATTTGTGGGGATCCCTATATAGGAAGTAGTCCGCCGTATAATTGTCCTTTTTGCGGGGCTGATAAACGATATATTAAAGAGGCAAAAGAAGCCGATGCTGTTTTTGATGTTGAATTAAATGAGGTGGATAGGAAAAATGTTGAGCATGCGTTGCAGGTGGAGTTAAGTAATGCAGCATTTTATGCGTGTGCCGCAAATAAAACTGATGATGCGGAGGGTAAATTATTGTTTAAGGCCTTAAGAAAAGTAGAGGCTGAACATGCCAGTGTCTGGAAGAAGATATTGAAGCTTGACCGCGTACCTCAAGTAAATGAGCCCTGTCATGTACGTAACACTGAGAATCTAGAGGACTCTCATACAAGGGAGGCGAGGGCGATTGAGTTCTATAAGAAAGCAGCAGCTGAATCAGAGAATGCCCGGGTAAAAGAACTATTTGAAGTGTTTGTTGAAGTGGAAACTGATCATTTGAAGCTTTCAGAGGAGAGACTAGAATAAATATGGCTAAAATCAAGATTTATTCAACGCCTACTTGTCCGTTTTGCAGGATGGCTAAGGAATTTTTTAAAGAGAAAAAAATTGGGTTTGAGGACATAGATGTTTCAGCTGATAGGGCTGTTGCAAGTGAATTGTTTGAGAGGTCTGGGCATATGGGTGTGCCTCAGATTGAGGTTAATGGGAAAATAATTATTGGTTTTGATAAGGCGGCGTTGGAGCAGGAATTAAAGGATGTTTGACTTAGTTATTGTTGGGGCAGGCATTGCCGGGCAGACTGCTGCAATATATGCTGCGAGGAAGCGGATGGATTTTGTTCTCTTAGCAAAAGAGGTTGGCGGGCAGTTTCTTGAGTCGGGGGAGGTTCTTAATTATCCTGGGATACTAAAGACTACTGGTGTGGAATTTAAGTTGTTAATGGATAAGCAGCTTGAATTCAATGAAGTTAACGTAACCGAAGGGAAAGAAGTTAAAAAGATAGGTAAGATAGAAGACGGCTTTAGGGTTTACTGTGATTCTGATACCTATGATGCAAAAACTGTAATAATTGCGTCGGGTGCAAGACCTCGGGGGCTTAATGTTCCCGGTGAGAAAGAATTCGCAAGAAAAGGCGTTACCTATTGTTCTATATGTGATGGTCCCTTGTTTTCTGGGATGGATGTTGTTGTTGTTGGCGGGGGGAACTCTGCTCTGGAGGCGGTGGATTTCATAAAGGATATTGCGCAGAAGATTTATCTACTTAATAATGGAAAAGAATTTAATGCCCATGAATACCTTATTGAGCGAGTTTTGTCATACAAGAATGTGGAAATACTCTTGGAGGCTGATACAAAAGAGGTCTTGGGTGATAAATTTGTTACTGGTTTAGTCTATGAGAAAAATAGCATACTGCATAGTCTTGAGGTTCAGGGTGTCATCATTGAGATTGGAAGGGTTCCGAATACTGGTTTCTTGGAGGGGTTTCTTGAATTGGATGAGCATAATCATGTTGTGGTTGATTGTCAGACGAGGGCTTCGGTGGAAGGTGTGTTTGCTGCAGGGGACTGTGCGTCTGGTCATGAGTACCAGTATGTTACCTCTGCAGGCCAGGGTTGTATGGCTCTGTTGAAGGCGGCGCGTTATCTCGCAAACAAGAAGTTGTAACTTTCCTCTCCTTCACCATATGCATCTCTCACATATCCTGTGGTTTTTCATATTCGCAATAAAGTTTATGTATTCCTTTGATTTTATGATGTTTCCAATGCCCTCTAATGCGTCTCCGAGATAGGATTCTGGCAGAAAGCAGCATGGAGTAACCTTTAGGTTATATGTGACAAAGATTGTGTTTTTAACGATCCTGCAAGGTAATGTGTGTTTCTTTGGCAGATAGATTCTGAGATTTAGTTCTTTTTCAAGTGTCTTTACTTTATCAAATAGTTTCGTTTCATCCTCTTGTGTAAGGGCTTTGAATTCCTCTTCAACATTATAGATATCAAACAGTCTATGCAGTACAACTGATTCAATCCCTATCTCATCTGCTTTTCTGATTACATCAAGGATCTCATCAAGGTTATCTCTGAAGATTGCAATATCAAAAAATGTATTTGGTCCTGATTTTCTTTTTTCTTTCTCGTTTATTAATTCCTTAACATTATCTATGCTCTTCTCTAAAATTTTTTTGTCATAGAATCCAAATGCGATGTCATCTAATCCGGAATGCAGTATTTCAGAAATATTTTTACCAACTAATGTAGCGTTTGTTGTAAGGCTTGTTCTTATGTCTTTATTTTTTGCGTATTCGATCATCCGAAATATTTCCGGATTCAGTAAAGGCTCCCCCCATCCATGTAGTGCAACCTCTCTGAAATTATATGAATCAATAATTTTTCTGAAGTTGTCAAAGGACATAAAACCAGAATCGGATTCAAGATTTTTTCTAATACATATCTTGCAGTCAAGGTTACAGTCTCTGCTGACCTCTACTTGCAGTATGCGGTATCTGAATACCTTCCTTAATCTATTAAGCATGTTCTACAGCGGTTTATGCCTTAACTATCTGTTTTAAGGTATCTCTGAAGTTCACGATAAATACTCCAGTTAAAACCCCTAAAGCCATTAGTTGGCTTATCAATACAGCACTCCCTGCACTGACTCCTGCCGCTGCGGTTACAGCTACTGGTGCACACATTTTTTATTTGTTACAACTTGTTACTATATTGTTTTTATTATTTAAATAATATCACTTATTTAAAAGTTGTAATAATCCCTCTATCTCTTTCTTAGTGAATGATAACCCCTGCTTCTCTGCTATACTCAGCGCCTCCTGATAAAACTGCTCTGACTTTTCTTTATCTCTCATCCTTGAATAGACAATGCCGATATTCTTCCGACCCTCTACTGGATAGTATGCATGGCCCCTTGGAAACTCCTTTGGACCCAATTCTATCGCTTTTTCAAAGTCTGAAATTGCTTTATCATATTCCTCAAGCTCAACGTAAGCAAGCCCTCTTATATTGTACAGGGCATAGTCTTCGCTCGGATACACCCATACATGTTCACCTTTATCGATTTTTCCGAGGGTATTTGTGCATATCCCTGTCACCTTCTCAAAATATTCTCCCGCCTTGCTGTCATCCCCCATCGCTAAGTATGTTTTGCCTAAATATAGGTACCCCGGAAGAATAGGGCGGTGACCCACCTCTATCGCTTTATTTAGGTCCTGAATGGCTTTATCGTATTCCCCAAGTTTGGAATAGCACTGTCCCCTGCCATCCCATGTATGGAAGTCCCACAAACCCAACTCGGCCTTTTTTTCCTTGAGCCTGACGGACCGGTCATATAATTCAAGGGCATCATCATACTTTCCAGTTGAAACATAAATAGAAGCCAGATGGCCTAACGTAGTATCAAGGTTTGGATCGTATTTTAGTGAGGTTTCGTAGTCCTGGATTGCCTGGGGATTTTCAACCCGCTGATGGGCCCTCCCCCTGCTGTAGTATATGGCTGATAGGGCTTCATTGCCCCACTTTTGCAGTATTTTGTTTTCATTGTCGAGGGCTTTATTATGCCACTCTACCGCCTCATTGAATTTCCCGTATCTGTCATGAGCGTTTCCCATCCCGGCGTAAGCAAGATAGAATGTCCCGTCTAACTCAAGGGCCTTGTTAAAGTCATTGAGTGCCTTATCGAACCTTTCATTTTGTGTCTGGGTAAAAGGACTGTCATAAAAGTGGATAAATTCAATGTGCGCCAGTCCCCGGTGGTAGTACGCTTCCACATAATCCGGCTTTAATTCAATTGCTCTTCCAAGGTCTGAAATGGCATTTTCAAGCGAAGCCCTTCCCTCTGGCGTATACTTGCTTCCAGTTTTAAAATAAGCCAGCCCCCGGTTGTGATATGATATGGCATTATTTGGGTTTAATTCTATCGCCTTGTTGAAATTCTTAATTGCCAGATCGTAATTCCCCTTTTGATACTCCTTAAGTCCCTGGTTATTGTATTTCTCTTTTCCCTGTATATCGATGATAGACCATACAACCACAACCATCATGATTACTACGATTATCCCTATCGCGTTCTTTGTTTTGTTAGCCATTTTCTAATTAATTGATCTTTTGTTAATTTTTTTGCATCTAATACTTATTACTATTCAAAAATTGGTATTACTATAATCTATAATGATTAATCATTAAAAAAGAATTCTATTTTCTGTCGATCTCAGCATAATAGGGCTTTATATCAATCACCAGCGTGCCATCAATCGCATCTATACCTCTGATCCTCAATACATTGTCCTTTACCTCGATCAGATCTACAACGGCAAGCCCTATCGGGTTCGGCCTGTGCGGGGATCTCACCGCAAAAACGCCGTGAATCCTTGAATCAAACGACGAAACCGTCAGCAACGTATCCCTTTTCGCCTTATCAAGCCAGTATAAAATGATTAAATGCTGCCAGGATTCAATATCCTTTAAACCCTCCGCGTACTCTTCAAATATCCTTATCTCAGATAAATCATTTAGTATGCTTCCCTGACGCGGCGCATCCTCCACACCCTTGTATGGGCTGTGAATCACCCCTATCGGCTTAAATTCCATATCACCCATATTAATACCTCAACCTTTCCAACTAGGCTAGTTATCTAAACCTATCTGCTAAAGCTATGCCTGCGCATCCTGAAATGAAGCCGATGATTATCATAGCTGGTGCAAGAATTGGTTCTATCCATATGTTTGTATGTATCCCTATGGCAGCCCATGTGATTATGAGGCTTAGAGTGTTTCCGATTCCGCCGTTGATGAATTTTTTCTTGATTAATTCGATTGATATTCCCATGGATGATAAGGCAATTATTGCATAGATTCCGAACCATCCCGGAACCGTGATGCCGTACCATGGACGCAGGATTAAACAGAAAGCGGCGATAAAAAGTGCTGTGACAATTGCAGTATACTTTTTTTGTATGATCCTATATGCTAAACTAATCCAGAATACGAATATGATCCCCCCTAATAGACTCATTCCTGCAGCGGGTCCTGGAATATTTAGTGTTTGGGTGATGGATTTTATCGGCAGATATCCGTTTATCAATGCACTTGTAGTTGACAATACTACTATCACTGCTAATTCCTGTACTGTGAAATAGGGTTTCATTACTTTTTTTTCATATAATATCCAACTGCGACCAAGAGCAATATGATCAAAACCAGAGCATATATTACTCCGGGGTCTGCTGAAACCTCTTCTGTCTCAATTTCAGCTTTCACGTCATCTTCCATGATACCTAGTTCAACCAGTGGATTCACTCCGGCAGATTTGAGCCTGTCTACCTCTTCTAAATCCATGGTAAATTCTTTTAGGGTTGTAATCAATTCTTCTGGTTGGTCTAAGTAATCCATCATAAAAAGATCCATCTTTAGTCTCATATACCACCACCTGTGGGTGTCAAAGGCCTTGAGGTCTTTTCTGCTTACGTTGCCGCATAATTGGTATGCTTTATCCCAGTCAAAGGCTACAACTATTCCCTCTCCTGTTCCTGTTTTCTTATCTTCTCTTATGAATATGTTGGCAACATTTTTCGCCTCTTCTGGAAGTTTCTTTTTTTGTTCCGTGGTCAGCCACTTCACAAACAATCGTTTATGTCCGACATTGGTTTCAAAGATTTGTATAAATGCATCGTCTTTGCACCAGGGAGGGATTGATATGATTGTGTATTCATTTCTTGGGTTCGGGGAGGGGAGTTCTTTTTTCACGTATTCTGCTATCAGGTAGCCGCTAGTCAGTCCGGGGCAGATGTGGTCATGAAGTTCAGCCACTTTAAGGAAATCATTTGACAGGCCTTCAGCCCAGATGTTACATAGGGTAATCATGCTGAATTCATTTCCACCAAACACCTTTGCATTCATCTTCTCTTGCCATGGTTCTGGATTTGAAAGCAACTGGTCTGCACCAATATTTTCTTTCGCAATCCGGGTGAAGATTTCATTATCTGCAAGTTCCATGAAATCCGCAAGAGCACCTACGTCTGTTCTCTCCCGGTTTAAGTAGGTTTTAAGAACCTCGCCGTTGGCTTCAAGATAAATGCAATCTCCGCTCTCTTTGTCGAAAAATGCAAACCATAGTTTAGCGTTATAGGGCTTATGTACATTTATTAGGTTTCCTTTGCCTTGGGAATTTCCAGTTGTTGAAATCACCCCATCAAGGGCTTTTTCTGTGGTATATTCACCTATTTCAGCCATGTATCCTGCATCCGTCAGTGCAAGAACATTACGGTTATTCTTCTCAAAACCTAATTCATTCATCGCTATGATTGAGGCCTTAGCTCCCAATAGATGCAATACTGAGAGATAGTCTTCTCCAACAAAGTTAATTAACGGTTCTACTTCAGGGTAATTGTTGACTATGCTCTCCTGTGCTGAACCAATCACTGTGAATATGCTGCACAAAAATATCACCAATGTTATTATATTCCAAATTTTTTTCATTTTTTTTATCATCTCCTCACAAATACAAGCATTATACTATATACATAGTAATACTAATTTAAAATTAGTGTCATTATAAGTGACTGATTAAGCATTTAAAAACAAAAAAAATTGTGTGACTACATTTTCTTGTTTTTTGTAGTCACATTGTTTTTAGTTTTTTGTATCCTTTTAGGATGAGTTCTATTGTTGGCCGGAGGTTTCCTTCTTTCTCGTAGGCTTGCAGTGATCCATAGTATTTGTCTCTATTCTTTAGTTCGATGTTTACTGGCGGCAGGTTGTGTTTTAGGAGTATGTTGTTTAATAGTAGACGCCCTACTCTGCCGTTTCCGTCTTGGAATGGGTGTATGTTTTCGAATTGGTTGTGTGCTACTGCGCCAAGAATTATTGGGTGGTATCTGTCTTGGTTTTCATTATACCAAATTATAAGCTCTGTTAAGAGGGTTATGATCTTTTGTTGGGGTGCTCCGCGGTGTATTATGTTGCCGTATGCATCAGCAATCACGACTTCTATGCCTTTGCTTCTGAATTCTCCTGCAAAGGGTTTGCTGTTTTTGAATACGATCTTGTGTAGTTCTTTTATAAGGTCTAATGAAATATGGTCTCGGCTTTCTCGAACGTATTTGATTGCCTCAGCTACTCCATAGGTTTCAGCGATTTCTTCTCTTGATTTTCCAGCAGGCCACTTATCTGTTTCTATTATGTTTCTGACCTCTGAGACTGTGACGGTTGATCCTTCTATTGCGTTGGTGTCATAGGTGAAAAGCTCGGTGAAATGCAGCCAATCCTCCTCTGATAGGTGTTTTATCTGTATGTCTGTTCTGTTGATTAGGTTGTTTAGGGTTTCTGAATCTTTCTTAGATAACACGGTGTGGAGTGGGTCATTGATTTTTTTGTATTCAGTGATCTGGTCTAGTATGGGTTTCTCCCATTTTTTTCTTTTTTCTTTTATCTCTTTTTCTGTTAGATCTGCTCCAAGGTATCGTCTAAACTTTCTGACTTTGCCTGCGTCTCTAAATGAGTGGGCGAGATAATAAAGTTTTTTTTCCTTTCTTTTGCGGATTTCGATGTGCATATAATAATATATATGACTACAAAAATAAAAATAATCTTAGAATATGGCTACAAAACATTATCTTCTTTTAGACCAAAAATTTCAAAAAAACAAAAATTCACCTAAACATTTAACGCAACCGACATATTACTTAACCCTTTGTTTCTATATCTAACTTCATCTTGATATTTTGAGTGAAAAAATGGAATTATCTGATTTTTTTAAAAAATGCATGATTCTTGTAGTTTTTATGATATTTCTAAGTGCATGTATCTCTAAAAGTGAAGAATATAAGCTGATTAAGCAGATGGAGCAAGAAAAAGATGTTGAAGGCTTAATTGATGCCTTAGAATCTAGTTTAGATAGTAACTATACCAGTTGTTGTGGAGCCTATGCGGCTAAGAGTTTAGGTGAGGTAGGTGACAAAAGAGCAGTAGAGTCCCTCATCCGGGCTTTGAAAACTGAGTGTGATGATGTAGGGGATATTAATTATATCCGGGAGAAGGCAGTAACTGCTCTTGCACAGATAGGTGAACCTTCGGTAGGGCCGATTATTTTGCTTTTAGAGGATGATGATCACTTGGTTCGGAAGAGGGCGATGAATGCGTTGGAGCTGATACGGGATGAGGATGCAATCCCTGCGCTTAAAGAAATATTACCTAACTGGTATGCTGGCGAATGCGTGGCAAATGCGTTGTATCATATGGGCTGGGATCCTAATTCTTCCGAAGAAAAAATTCATTATCTGGTGGCCCGAAGAAAGAAAAGCAGCCTGAAGAAAAATTGGGTGGAAACCAAGCAGGTTTTACTCAAGGATGTTGAGTCAGATGATCGCGCGGTTGTGGAGAATGCAGTATATGCTTTCATATCTATTGGGGATGCGGAGGTAATACCTGATCTTATCAATATCTTGGATGATAAAGGCAACAAGATCATGGCCGAAACCTATCTTAACAGCGGTAATAAGGAACTTTCGGACGCTGCCAGTAATTGGGCTCGGAGAAACGGATATAAGATCACGTCAGGTTTTGGCAGCTCTAATGTTAATTGGGGTTCTATGTAATTCGAGAAGGGTTTTAGTCTTTGAAAAATATTTTATTGATTTTACTTAAAACCCCGATGGAATCTAAAGACGTATAAGTTGTGTAAGCAACTATTCTGTTACCTTGGTTGGTGGAACATATGAAAATTTTTTGCGGAGTTTCACAGGTTTCGTTAGCTTAGACCGCATTTTTATATTCAATGTTTCTACTGCCACTGAAAAGGCCATGGCAAAATATATGTATCCTTTAGGTATATGGAATTCAAGTCCTTCAGCTAACAATGTAACACCTATTAAAATAAGGAAGCTTAACGCCAACATCTTGATTGTGGGATGATTATCAACGAATTCACCAATTAATCTGGCAGCAAGTATCATAACTATGACTGCCAGAACAATGGCTATTACCATTACCTGTAAATGTTCTGACATTCCGACCGCTGTTATGACGGAGTCAAGAGAAAAGATGGCATCAATGAGTGCAATCTGAATCAAAACACCTGTAAAGCTTGCTGCTGCGACATTGGTGTGTGCGGTCTCCTCTACATCTTCTAGGCTATTATGTATTTCATGGGTGCTTTTCCAAAGCAAAAACAGTCCTCCGACAATCAAGATAAGGTCACGTAAAGATATTTCATTGGCAAAAAGGGTAAAGAGAGGACTAGTCATACCCATTATCCAGGCCAGGGAAAACAATAAACCCAGGCGACTAATCATAGCTAAGCCGATGCCTAATGTCCTGGCCCGGTTACGTTGCACCATAGGTAAACGGCTAACTAGCACTGAAATAAAGATTATGTTATCTATGCCCAATATGATCTCAAGCGCGGTCAGTGTAGCAAGCGCTATCCAGGCTTGAGGATCCAGCATCCATTCCATTTTTTATTTTATTGAATTAGAAAGTAAAAGTAGATAACACTAAGGGTTTATTGTTAATATGTATTGTTATTAATATTTACAGTATACTTATTCAATGTTGAGAAGGATATTATGAAAAAAAATACGAGAAACAAAATATATGGGATATTAGTAGTTTTAGTTTTTTTAGTTCTTGTTGGCTGTGTAGATCAGGGGGATAAACCCGCTACAGAAGCTACAGATCATGAATCAATTACAGAAACCACCGAAACCGCAGCAGAGGTTCAGGATTGCGGTGTCAGTAGGAGCAGGGTATCTGATCAGCCCATAGAGTTTAATAAGATTGATTTTGAAGCGGATTCGGCAATGGTCTGTATGGGAAATAATCTACTAAATAATTGTAGAAAAGCAAAGGCAAGAGTAGAGTCCGGCACCGGAGGAGTGGCAAGCTATGAGATATTAGGGCTTAAGGGCTCAGATTGCATTGTAAGGTGTGTGTCTTTAGAGAGTGATGATCCTTCTCCTGAAGCCCAGAAATATGTTTGCATGTATGGGGATTGTCCGATTGATATTGAGAAATTAAATTCCGATGCAAAGAAGGATGGCTCTAATACGCCTGGATCATTTGCTGCGGGGGTTCAATTATATGTTGGATTCGAGGTACTATTCGAAGATACAGAGTGTACTGGTACCATAGTGGATGCAATACGTAAAGAGCGAGAGGCCTTGGAGGAAAGTACCTAATAACATAAATTTTTTTATGGAGAAAAAATATGTGCTTTTGGGTGGCGGAATACTGGGGTTAATTGCCTTAGTTTTGGTGTTAGTTGTTGCCTTATTGGTGGCTTTCTTTTTTTTCGGGGTAAGTATCCCCGGCCTTGATTCTCTTCTTGAAGTTGGGAAAACCGATCTCGACGTAGAATATGATCCGGTGCTTTTTTCGATGATGCTTGAAGAGGAAGGGGTTGTGTTGGCTTCTAATCCCTCTAATTATTGTCTGACATGTGACATAATCTATTCTGATCCGGGGCCTATGGATATCTCTGTGACGAGTGAGGAATTGACCTCTTATCTGCAGGCGACTAACAATGAAAAAGGCCCACTCAAAAACATTCAGGTAAAGCTTGGATCCGATAACCGGGCGGAGGTGGCAGCGGACGTGGACTTGACGGAGTATGGATATAATCTATCTGGTCCGGTTTATGCGGTGGGCAGGATAGAAACCGCAAGCGATAAATCTGTAAGGATAACCTTAGCGGAAGTCAGCAGCGGACCCCTTCCCGTGCCCGGGGACCAGGTGCAGCAAGGAGAAGATGCACTCGAAGACCTAATAAACGAGCATCTCTCTGAAATGGAAGGCCTGCGAATAGACTCCCTCAAAATAGAAGACGGGGAACTGCACTTTGAAGGCATGTTCCCTAAAACAATATCTGCATAACTATTCCGCTGGATAAAATCTTGCATCTATTGTGTATGATTCCTCTGTATTGTATCTTCCATGGGGGGCGGATATTTTGAAATAGTATTGGTCGCCTTTTTTCAGGATCTCTCTGAATGTTGTTTCACCCTTTGGTGCCACGCTTCCTGTCAGGACCTCTGTTTCTTTATCGCTTTCAAATACATTGAATTGGTAGTGGTAGCAGTTTTTGGGTTTACTGGGTGGATTGAAACATATCGGCTGCCTGCAGACAAATTCGCAGCTGGGTTCTGTTTTTGTCGGCATGGTAAGGGTTACAGTTAACACCCCTCCTCTGGAATAGTCTGCCAGATTGGTTTTGAACCAGTAGGTGTCCTCCTCTGATATGATCTTGCCTTTTATCTGGGCTGGAAAATTAACGCTAACTGCAGTATCTGCTGTCCTGCTTGTTAAAGTATATGTATTCGGTTCTTCATTTGCAACTGATTGAGGCACCATGGTCCCTGGATCAATTTCAAACACATATTCTTCAGAGGGATTATATAGCTTATTTGAATATACTTTTATGTAATATATTTTTCCACCCTCAATTCCCTCCTCTGGATAATATGTCCCTGGATTTGTGGTTCTTCGCATATCCGTCATACCTCTCTTGAAGGCATCCGGCTTCTTTGGTTGTGCAGCGGCACGTCCAACAACTGTTATCTGGTTTTCTTCTAACAGCTCAAGTGTCAAATATTTGCTTCCAAACATCTCATCAGGTACGGCGAAGCTTATGATTATGTCTCCATCGGAGTAGTCTCTCAGGTCTAGTTTATACCAGTTAACATCTTCGGTTGAAACTATTTTTCCCCTGACGGTTGCTGGCATGCTAATAGAACTTGCATTATCTGGATTATTGTTAGGGGACTCTGGGATTAAGTCAATGTCGGCAGTGAATGATATAGAAAATGCTGACTCTTTATTAGTTTGCTCTACTACCAGATAGTAAACGTTTCCTTCATTTACCGGAGCATCCATAGCAATTACCTTACCTTGCCATCCACCTTCTTTTTCCTGGATGACTTTTGTTTTATCGTCCAGTAATCTTGTTTTTAGGTTGCGAAGGTCTCCGTCAATAAAAGAATCAATGACTATCAGTCCGCTTGAGTTTAATGGACCTATCTTAAACCAGTTCACATCTTTTCCAGATACTATCACACCCTCAACCTTTCCAGGTATTATAATCGGAATAGCAGTATCAAAAGAATTGTGGGGGGAATGAGGAATAAATTTGACGCTTAAAACATATTGCTTACCCTCATTATATTTATTATTGTATGGTTTCACAATCAGGTAATAGATTTCTTCTCCATCCAATATAATATTCTTGATGTTTGCATTGATATTATGTCCTGCCCCTATATTCTGGGTAAAGAGAGGCATTTCATCACTGTCTGTTAACATAAGTGTGTACTGACTTATAGAGTGTTCAATAGTTAACAAGCCTCCGAGGGGTTTGTCCCTTAAATCGATTTTATGGGTGTTGGAGTCATCCTTTGAAGTAAGTTTGTCCTTGAAAAGCCATGTATCTGGTTCTTCAATAGTGCTGCCTCCACTTGCACTGCTTGTATCCTTTGCCTCTCCTCCGATATGCATTCCAATATACATGGACACCAAAATAATCCCTAAAATTGCGATAAATTTTAAGATATGTCCTCTTTTTGTTTCTTTCATTCTCTTTATTGTTTAAATATTTTTATCCCTGAATTTAAAAGACGATTCGGGAGACAGATTGCGCAATAGTCAGGTTATTGGATTTGGGGGATGCTGTGAACAAGAAAGGAAACTTATGTTACTGTCACTGTTCCTCTCATAAACTTTTTATGTATGCTGCAGTAGTAGTGGAAGGTGCCGGTTTCGTTGAAGGTGTGGGTGAACATGTCGCCTTTTTTTAATTTTTCGGAAGAAAAACCCTCAAAGACTACGTTATGGTGGACTGGGTCGTAGTTAATCCAGGTTACAGCGTTTCCTTTGGTAATTGACACATCCTTAGGCTTAGCAGAGAAATCACGTATGTGGACCATTAAGGCACTGGGCGCCCACGTCGTCGAAGTAGTCATAGATGTTGAAGTTAGGGTGGCAATCGTGGTTGTCGTAGTGGTGGGGGCAGTGGTTGAGGTGGTGGTGGTTGTCTCTTGTCCGATGCAGCAGGTGAAAAATAAAAAGAAAATCAAAACAATAATTTGTTTCATGTTAACATATTTTCATTCTCAAATAAAATAAAATAAAATATTTTTTTATCTATTTAATGGTGTTTCGTGAATCAGTTAATATGGTCTCGGATTTGTCATTTAAGGAGCGGATAACCCAATCAGGTAAAATATTTGTTGTAGGTGTGGGAGGTGACAGTGGTTCAGGGAAGACCACCTTCGTAAGAGGTATAAAGAAGATCTTTGGCGGGGATATTGTTAGCTCTTTTTCTTTGGATGATTATCATTCCATGGATAGGGTGCAGAGGAAGGAGGTAAAGATTACTCCGTTGAATCCTAAGGCAAATGATTTAAATAGGTTGGTTAAGGATTTAAGGAAACTTAAGCAAGGAAAAGAGATAAGCAAGCCCGTATATGATCACTCGGATGGCACATTTGGTGACTCGGTTCTCTTTAAGCCCACGAATGTGGTAATAATTGAGGGTCTTCATCCTTTTTATACTGAGGGATTAAGGAGTCTCTCTGATTTTAAGATTTTTGTCGACCCTGACCGGGAAATTAAGAGAAAATGGAAAATCAGAAGGGATGTTAGTAAGAGAGGGCATTCATCTGATACGGTTTTGAAGGCGATGAGGGTGCGGGAGCCTGACTACAAAAAATACATTGATGTACAAAAGATTTATGCCGAGGTGGTAGTAAAGATTCATGCCTCCCGGTTCATGCAAGAAGAGGACATATATTCTATAAGGCTTATTCAGAGGATACTTGATATGCCCTTGGAGGAGATGGATTTATCATTGGATTTATCTACTCTGCTCCGGTTTTCTAAAAAAGATTTTTCTCTTGAATTCCAAAGCGATGATTACTATGGCTACGATGTCGGGATCCTTACAATGGATGGAATGATTCACCGGGACGTGGTTGAAAACCTTGAAGCAAAGATATGCCGATACACTGGCAGGGATTCAGTTCATTTATTTGAACCAGACCAAGAATATATTACCACAACAAGTCTAGCGCAGCTTATTGTTTGCTGGCGGTTCATGGAGAAGATAAACTATCTGCTTCCCAGAAGATAAACTATCTGTTTCTCTGTGATCTTAATTTCATGTTTTATAATATTGGGTTAATATTATTCTATTACGATGGCATTGTATGCGATTGATTCGGTGGAGCCGGCATTCAACAAGACTGTTGGTTTGTTGTTTAAGCCCTTTCGGTTAATATTCTGGTTAAAGCTGGCGTTGGTTGTTTTTCTTATGAGTTTTAGTTTTAGTATAGGGGGCGGAGGTTCGGGGAATATCGACCCTAATTCTGATGACGGTGGGGCTTTCGGTGATTTCTTTGAACTGGTTATAACTAAGATCTTGGAGAATCTCGTAATTATTGCGGTTGTTGTCGGGGTTCTAATCTTAATTTCCTTGGTTTTGGGTTATATCCGCGCAGTCTTGCATTTTATGTTCCTTGAATCAGTTATTATGTCTCAAGTTGAGATAGTGGAAGGTTTCAAAAGACACATGGGCAGGGGTTTTAGTCTTTTTCTTTTCGAGTTGGTGATGACCCTATTTATCATATCATGCATTATATTACCTGCTTTGGCTTATTACTTTATATTCGGCATCGAATTGGGCATAGGTTTCTGGGTGTCTTTGTTTATCTGGGTTATGGTTATAATACTGTTTGGCATTCTCTCAACTATTATTCTGTCCTTTACTAATGAGTTCGTTGTCCCGTACATGTACAAGGGTAGGGGTTTAGTTGAGGGCTGGAAGCATCTTATAGGTGTATTAAGAAAAAACATCACTCAGATACTGGTCTATGTG
>JAUWTD010000038.1 GCA_030609775.1 Candidatus Altarchaeota archaeon | reverse complement strand
TTAGATATTGGTTAGATATTTGTAGCATATACTGCATTATCGGATAGTTCTTCTTCGATTCTCATCAGTTGATTGTATTTTGCGGTTCTTTCGGATCTGCAGGGTGCGCCGGATTTTATTTGGCCGACTCCAAGACCTACTACAAGGTCTGCTATAAAGCTGTCTTCGGTTTCTCCGGATCGGTGTGAGACCATTACGTTCCATCCGTTCTTTGTTGATAGGTGTGCAGCATCTATGGATTCGGATATTGAACCTATTTGGTTTATCTTCAGGAGAAGTGCGTTGCATGCATTTAATTCGACTGCTTTACTGATTCTTTTTACGTTTGTAACCAACAGGTCGTCTCCTACGATCTGTATGTTTTTTCCTTTTTCTTTTGTGAATGTTTTCCAGCAATTCCAGTCGTCTTGTGCGAATAGGTCTTCGCAAGAGATGAGGGGATATGTCTCAATTAGGTCAGAATAGACTTCGCTGAGTTCTTCTCCTGAAAAGGTGTTTCCCTCAAATAGGTATTCGTTGCCGTTGTAGAACTCTGATGCTGCTGCATCTATGCCAAGCTTTATTTCTTTATCATAGCCAGCCTCATTAACAGCCTTCAGGATGAGATTCATTGGTTCATCTGCCTTGTTTAGTGGGGGTGCGAATCCTCCTTCGTCTCCGACATTTATTGCATCTTTGCCGTATTTTTTCTTTATGATTTCTTTGAGGTGGCAGTAGATTTCAGAGCACATTCTGACGCCTTCCCTGAAATTTTGTGCACCAACTGGGAGAATCATGTATTCCTGTATGTCTAGTTTGTTGCCTGCGTGTCTTCCTCCGTTTATTACATTCATTGAAGGAATCGGGAGGATGGTTTTTTTGTTTCCGGATAGCTCGGCTATCCAGGAGTATAGTGGCATATTTTGTTCTAAGGCTGCTGCCCGGGTCACAGCCATGCTAACAGCCAGGATTGCGTTAGCCCCTAGATTTGATTTGTTCTCTGTTCCGTCAAGCTCGATCATTACGGAATCTATTTCTCTTTGTTCTCTACAGTCTCGGCCAGTTATTTTCCCTGAAATGATGTTGTTTATGTTGTCTACGGCCTTGCGGACACCTTTCCCAAGATACCTGTCGTCGTTGTCTCTTAGTTCAATTGCTTCATGGATGCCGGTGCTCGCCCCTGATGGAACCATTGCCCGCACAATGCCTTTTTTTGTTCTTAGATCAACCTCGATTGTGGGGTTCCCTCTCGAATCCAAAACCTCTCTTGCGTAGATTCCTTTAATCTGCATGTTCATGTAATAGATTTAATACAATAAGAAATATATAAAAAAAAATTATTCTGTTAGTTTGAATTTGTAGCCGTATCTTATGATTCCTGAGTCCCCGTCTACAATAACTTTCCTGAAAACTGAGTTTACTCTCTTCCCTATTGCTAGGTCTTCTGGCTTACAGTCCACTATTTGTGCGGTGAGAAGCGGCCCTTCATCAAGCCGTATGATTCCGATCGCATAGGGTTTCATGAATCCTAAACCCTCTGAGGGCACATGGATTAGGGTGTAGCTGTATATCTTTCCTTCCCCTGAAAAAGTTATCTCAGTTATGTTACCTGAACGCCTGCAGTTAGGGCATAGCTGTCTTGGTGGAAAGAATTTTTGTCCGCATCCTTTACATTCTGTCCCAATCAGATTATATCTCTGAGGTATTAGTCTCCAGTGTACTGCAACTCCTTTAGACATTCTTTTTAGTTCCTCTCAAGTATATGTATTACTGTTGTTGCGCCTGAGCCGCCTACGTTATGGATTAAACCCCTTTCTGCATCTTTGATCTGTCTCTTGTCTGCTTGCCCTCTCAATTGGAGGGTTGCCTCTACTGCCTGCGCAATCCCTGTGGCTCCGACTGGGTGGCCTTTTCCCTTTAATCCTCCGCTTGTGTTTGTGGGTATTCTTCCGTCTAATGACAGCTCTCCTTCTTGAGCCATTCTTCCCCCCTCTCCAAGTTTGCAGAAACCAAGTCCTTCTATGGCCATTATCTCTGCAATAGAGAAGCAATCATGTACCTCTGCAAAATCTATGTCGTCTGGCTTTACACCTGCTTTCTTGTATACCTTTTCGGCTGCAAGTATCGTTGAATCCATCCTTGATAGGCTTACTCTGTCGTGTAACGCTATTGTATCTGTCGCAGATGCAGAAGCTGTGATCCACACAGGATCACGTGATAGTTCTTTTGCCGCCGCCTCGGATGCGAGCACTACCGCTGCAGCTCCGTCGCTTAGAGGTGAACAATGCAGCAATCTTAGAGGATCTGCAATCATTGATGAATTCATCACCTGATCTATGGTTACCTTGAATGGAAACTGGGCGTTAGGGTTTCTGCTTGCATTTTCATGGCTCTTAACTGCAACCTGTGATATCTGCTCTATTGTGGTCCCGTATTCGAACATATGTCTTCTTGCCATCATTGCATACAGGCTAGGGAATGTCGCACCTTTGAATGCCTCCCATTCTTGGTCTCCTGCACCCATTAAAGTAACTGTCGCCGACGATGTTGGAACATCAGTCATCTTTTCTACACCCCCTACAACAACCACATCCATTTCCCCTGATTTTATAGCCAAGTAGGCTTCTCTTAAGGCAAGGCTTCCTGATGCGCATGCTCCTTCGATTCGTGTGGCGTATATGCCGGTAAGTCCGCTGTAGTCGGCAACCAAAGCACCTATGTGTTCCTGACCGGAGAATCGTCCAGGAGACATTGAACCAATGTATAGTCCTTCAATGTCTTTTCCATCTATCCCTGAATCAATGATTGCCTCTGTCCCTGCGTCAGTTATTAAATCGCGGTATCCCCGGGTCCATAGTTCTCCGAAGGGGGTTATGCCTATTCCGATGATTGCTACTTTTTTGTTCATTTTTTATGGTCGCTCTAGGTTTACGCCTTTGATCTTGCCCTTGAATTTAGCATATAGTGCATAGTCTAGGTATTCTTTTTGGTTTATGTAATCCTTAAGTGGTTTTTTGTTTCGTTTTTTCTCGTTTTCTTCTGTAACCTCTATTATGAATGCGTCGCTTCCCGCGCCTGATCCATAGGAGACTGCAAGGATTTTTTCCCCTGCAACGGCTTCGTCAAGGATTTGTGCAAGCCCTAATAGGGTTGCTCCAGAGTAGGTGTTTCCGATGTAGGGTGTAATTAATCCTTTTTCTATTTTTTCTTTATCGAAGTCGAGGATCTTTGCAACCTTAAGTGGGAATTTTCCATTGGGTTGATGCAGTACAATGTAGTCAAAGTCATCTGATGTCAGATCATTTCTCTTCATTATTCCTTTTGCAGCGGCTATAACGTGTTTGAAATATGCTGGCTGGCCTGTGAACCTTGAGCCGTGGGAGGGGAATTCCTGGTTTTCTCTTCTCCAGAAATCAGGGGTGTCGGTGGTATATGAATATGTGTCAAGGATCTTTGCTATGAGGTTTTCTCTTCCTATCAGGTATGCGCCTCCGCCGGATGATGCGGTGTACTCTAGTATGTCTCCGGGTTTTCCCTGTGACGTATCGGCCCCTATCGCAAGACCGTATCTGATCATCTTTGATTTCACAAGCCCCATCGTTGCCTGTATTGCTGCTGTCCCGGCCTTGCATGCAAACTCGTAGTCTGCTGCGGTTAGGTCAGGTGCTGCGCTGGTTGCTGCTGCAACTATGGTGGCAGTGGATTTCACAATATATGGATGTGATTCTGAGCCGACGTATATGGCACCTATGTTTTGTGGGTCTATTTGTGAGTGGTTTATAGCGTTTCTTGCGCATTCTACTGCAATGGTTGCGGTGTCTTCATCAAGGGATGGAACGGTTTTCTCGTGGATGATAAGGGATTTTTTTATGTTCTCTGCGTTATCTCCCCATACCCGGGCTATTTCTTCGACTTTTATTCTGTATTTGGGTAGATATACTCCGTAACCAACTATTCCGACATCCATTTTTTATTTTTTTTAGCTAATGTAGTCCCTTAGATTTTTCACAAGTAGTTCTTCTGAGGGTATGTTTGAGACAACCAGGGGTATTTTCTCTAATGTTGCAATCTTGAGTGCTAGTCTGTCAATATTCCTTGCAGATAATCCATGTAGTATGATCATCCTCGGTTTCGGCTGTGTTACCTTTACAGCTATTAGAGGGGATCTGCCTAAATGTACCTTAGTAAAGATCAGTGCTCTTTCTTCGCTTGCCCCGTAGATGCCTGCAAACTCTCTTTCAGATAGTTCAATGATTGCCTTTATTGAATCTATTATAGTGTAGCCCCATAGCTTCTCTGGTTTGAATTCTTCTCCTGCCACAAGCTCTCCTTCAACTGCCTTGATTATGTCTTCTGTTAAAACAGGTGCAAGGAAGTCTCTTATGTCAAGTATTGCATCAAGTCCTAATCCCGCAGATAAGGTCTCTGCCATGCCGCCGCCTTTCCTCATATCTGTGGATATAAGGGTTTCTACGAATCGCTTAATAAATGTTGTGCCGGGAGATTTTCTTCTGCCTGATTCATAGTCTGAGACCACTGAGGAGGATATGTTAAGGTTTTTTGCAAGGTCGCATTGTTTTATCATGAATATTTCGCGCCATTTCTTCATCACGCCGCCAGGGTTTTCTGAAAGCACTATTTCCCCTGCCATATTTTTTGCGAGTATTTTTTTGGATTTCATCTCTTTTTCGGGTGTGTTTCTTATATTATATTACAAAATCGGGATTTTGTAATAAATAGAAGCATATAATAAAAACGTCATTTGACGAATAAAAATGAAGATTGTGCCAGATACCTCAGTTATCATCGACGGAAGAATATCTGAAATTCTCAAGGAGCATAAAAACAAGATAGTTGAGATAATAATCCATGAAGCATTAGTCTCTGAACTAGAGCATCAAGCAAATCTTGGCAGAGAGACGGGTTTTGAGGGTTTATTTGAGCTGAATTCTCTTAGAAAGACTGCAGATAAATCAAAGGGAAAGATAAAAATATGTTTCCAGGGGAGCACACCTACACCAGAACAGATAAATAACGCAGGCAAGGGGTTAATTGACAGTCTCATAAGAGAGGCTGCTAGGGAAAACAACGCAACCTTGGTAACAAGTGACAGAATACAGGCTCTTGTCGCCGAAGCAAAAAGCATTAAGGTAGAGTATATCGGACCAAAGGTAAAAAAGGTTAAACCTAAGTTGTTTGATCTGTTCGATTCTGAAACGATGTCGGTTCACCTCAAGGAGAATACAAAAGTATTCGCAAAGAAAGGGGGTATAGGTGATGTGAAGCTAATTGAAATCGCAGGCAGGATTTCAAGAGAAGAGATAGAAGAGTATGTAAGAGAAATAGTTGAGTTTGCGTGCTCTGACTCAGGAAGTATGGTTGAGCTTGAAAAGAAAGGTGTCACAGTAGTCCAGTCAGGAGATCATAGGATTGTTATCACGAGGCCGCCATTTAGCGACGGAATTGAGATAACCGGGGTGAAACCAGTAGTTAAAACTAAACTTTCCGACTATAAGATATCCAAAAAACTTTTAGACAGGTTAGGAGAACACGCTGAAGGCATATTCATTGCAGGATCACCTGGCGCAGGGAAGACAACGTTTGTGCAGGCTCTAGCTGAGTTCTATCTCAACAAAAGTAAGATAGTGAAAACAATGGAGCATCCAAGGGATTTGCAGGTGCCAGACGTTGTCACCCAATACAGCTTGCTTGAGGGTTCTATGGCGAACACTGGCGACATTCTCTTGTTGGTTAGACCGGATTATACGATATTTGATGAGTTAAGGAAGACAAAGGATTTTGAGGTGTTTGCTGATATGAGGCTTGCCGGCGTAGGTCTTGTAGGTGTCACGCATGCAAACAAGGCAATAGATGCAATCCAAAGACTTATAGGCAGGGTTGAATTAGGGGTTATTCCCCACATCATCGACACAGTGGTATACATCGATGCAGGCGAGATTAAGAAGGTTTATACTCTCTGCATGGTAGTTAAAGTGCCTCATGGAATGCGGGAAGCAGATCTTGCAAGACCTGTCGTGGAGGTCCGCGATTTTGAGACCTCGCAACCGGAGTATGAGCTATACTCCTATGGAGAACAAGTCGTTGTAATCCCGATAAAGGAGAAAGCAAAGAGAGAACCTGAAAAATTGGATTTCATGCACACAAAAAAATATGTGATCCTTAGGTCGAGTACATACAGGGATGAGCATGTTAAAATCTTTGCAGAAAAGGAATTCATCTGCAGAACACGGGTTAACAGATCAGGCAACATAAAGATAAAAAAGAACACTAGCCAAGGCAGGGTGATAGTCGCTGCATTGGATGCTGGGGAAAAAATAATAATCAATTAGAGAATGGCCAGATATTGTAACCGCTACCTTGGTATAGAAGATTTCAGGTTTCCGGCATTAAAGTGTAGGGTTGAGCCATTTAAAAAATTCAGGTATGCCCGCAGGGGGGAAGTAATTGAGGTTGAGGGTATCTTCATCTATAAATCAGCTTATCCGCAGAGAAATCCCAGCGTATATAAAGGTTATCTTGACCTCCGGGAGGAATACCGGCTCCTTGGATTAAGGACACCTGAAAAAAATCAGTTAAGGATATTATGTTATCTGCCTGCTGATTTGACATCAAGGGACAGGCTTCTTTCTAAACCTAATGTGCGTATCCGCGGCAAGGTTTGGATAGATAAAGGCATGGAACTGCAGAGGGGTGAATCTTTTGCAGTGATTGATCCCATGTTAAAAAACAAAAAAATTGTTGCTGAAGAAATTGAGTTTTTACCGGTAGAATATACTGCTGTGGGCGCGCCGGCGTTCGGAAACCTCGATGATATGTTTTCATGTATCTACTCCCGGGTGCCTGAATTATATGAGCATGGAGCATTTCTGCTTCTAGCAAGCCTTATCGGTTCAGAGCACATATCCAGGTATTTCCCAGAAGAGAATGTCGGCTGCGGAATAAACATGGGTTTATCCCCTAAAGAGGCATCTGGAGAAGTTGATTCAGGCAGGATTCTTCCGGCTATGAGAAAGAAGCTCGGCGACTTCATACGGAAGGTCAACGTCGGTTCATTAAATAAAGTTTCCAGTCAGTTCAAATGGAATAGGTTTCTTTCTGTTAAGGATCCGGTAATCCTTTCAAGGAAAATGAAAACAGATAATGAGATTGACTGGAATCTTATTTCAGACATATGTAACGTCAATCATCTGAAGAACTCGGAGTTTATAACATCAGACATTAATCTTGTATTTGATCCGAATCTTTTTCCAGGTAGGATAACTCGGGAGGATATGAATAATCTGAAGCAGACCTTGCTTTTTGCAAAATCAGTCCCCATGAGCAATTATTCAGGGAAGGTTAATGCGTGGATAGAAAACAAAACAGAGGCAGTAGTAAAGGATCTTGCTAAACGCGTTGATTATGCCCCGTTTTTGTTCAGGTACAGGTTTGAGCCGTTATGTGATGCATTTTTGAGAGGTAATCATCTTGAAGATTATCTAATCGAAGGAAAAATAAAGATCAAAAAAAATGATGTTCACAATTTTTTCAAGATGGCAGAAGACGCCGCCTGTGACTTCGCAGACTATGCTGCAGAGTTCATAGAAGAGGACAGGTTTAGTGATATTCTAGACAGTATAAAAGACATGCGAACACAAGACTTATACCGTGAATTGCTTGTGAAAGGAGGTATGGCAGAAGAGGATATGATACAGTATATTATAGAGAAGCACGCAGTTGTTGATAGGAAAGCAGAATCACTTGTGTCTTCCCTGTTACATGCTGAACCGGTATTGGTTATCAAACAGGGCGGCATCTATAAACCTGTCTGAATAATTTTTTGTCAGACAATACATTATATTTACTCTAACCCAAATCAAGATGAGAGATAGAATAGAGAAATTTTTAAGTGGGAAAACAAAGGACATAAATGAGATAGCTGAGTTTTATCCTGAAAAGAAATCGCTTTTCATAGACTACAAAGAGCTTGAAAGATTAGACGGGGAGGTTGCTGATGCATTGATCAATACACCGGATGAAATCATTCACCTATTTTCTGAGGTTCTCTCTGAGATGAATATTCCAACCCTTGCAGATGAACCCCGGATTAATGTTCGGTTTAATAATCTGCCAGATGAGAGAGGATATACTCTAAGAATCAGGGAGATTACCTCAAACTATATCGGTAAGTTTATGGCTGTTGAAGGTATCGTTAACCGGATCTCGGATATTTTGCCAAAGGTGGATGTAGCAAGGTTTTATTGTAACAAATGCGGTGAAGTTTATGATACACCCCAGAATAGTAGGTTCCTCACCGAACCCATCATCTGTAGGAACTGTAAAAAGAAGGATTTCAGGTTTGTGCCTGAGGAATCGGAGTGGACTGATGTTCAGAGGATGCAGATCCAGGAGCCTCTTGAATTGCTTGAGGGAGGAGAGGAAGCAAGACAGATTGAGGTTTGGGCTGAGGATGATTTAACAGGGGAGGTCACTGTCGGAAACAAAATAAATGAAACAGGGATTATGCGGCTTCTTCCACCTACGAAGAGGGGTTCGGTGTATCAGAAGTTTCTTGAGGCTAATTATCTTGAAAACATTGAAAAAGAATTTGAGGAGCTTGAAATCAGCGAGGAAGAGGAAGAGGAGATAAAGAAGCTCTCAAAGGACCCTAGGATATTTGAGAGGATAATTAAGTCTATTGCGCCTTCAATATATGGTTACAAGGAAATGAAGGAGGCTGTTGCGATGCAGTTATTCAGTGGAAGATATGGTAAGTCGCTTCCGGATGGAACCAGTTTGAGGCCGGACATACATATCCTGATTATCGGTGAGCCGGGTGTCGCTAAATCAAGGCTTCTCCAGTATATTAACCTGATTGCACCTAAGAGCATATATGTGACAGGTAAAGGCACTACTGGTGCAGGTCTTACGGTTACTGCTGAAAAAGATGAGTTCGCTGACGGTGCATGGACCCTTAAGGCCGGGGCATTGATACTTGCCAGCGGAGGCATAGCATGCATCGACGAATTTGATAAAATGAGCCCAGAGGATCGCAGTTCCATGCATGAGGCGCTTGAGCAGCAGACTATCTCGGTTGCTAAGGCAGGTATTGTCGCCACATTTAAGGCCAATACCTCAGTGCTTGCTGCCGCAAATCCGAAATTCAGCAGATTTGATCCCTATAAGCCATTAGTTGAGCAATTTAACATCCCTCCAACGTTGCTGAGTCGTTTCGATCTTATATTCCCGGTAAGGGATATCTTAGACAAGGAGCAGGATAGAGAGATCGCTGACCACATCTTAAAGATTCACAGAAGCGGCGAATCCGTAGAAGATCTTGAACCGGATATTCCAACAGAATTGTTCAGGAAATACGTTGCCTATGCGAGAAAAAACATACACCCATCCCTCTCTGATGATGCCGCAGATAAGATAAAGGAGTATTATCTCAAACTCCGCTCTGGAAGCAAGGATACTATTATGGCCACTCCAAGACAGCTTGAGGGTCTTGTAAGGCTTTCGGAAGCATCCGCAAAAGCCAGGTTGAGTGATAAAGTCACCGTAAGTGACGCTGAACGTGCCATAGCCTTAACGGATTTCGTATTGAGGGCGGTCGCATATGATGAGTCAACGGGTATGATAGATATTGACCGGATTGTAAGTGATCATCCTAAATCTACACGAGACCGGATCAGGATCATTGAGAACATAATCCAGGAGCTTATCAAGGAATCAGGTGATGGAATGGCATCTGCAGCAGATATAATGGATGAAGCTAAATCACGTGGGCTTGATGCATTCAGAATAGAGCAGATCCTGATTGAATTGAAGACTAAGGGTGTGATATTTGAGCCGCGTCATGGTAAATTCATGTTAACTGGAGGTTGAATGAATAATGAAACATATTAAATCGCTCCTATTGTTGGCCGTAATCTATCTGCTCGTGCAGGGTTTAGGTCTATGGATGGCTGCAGGGGGTTTGTGGGTTGAGGAGGGTCTTGTAGAGCAGATTATAGAGAACCCGGAGCTTGGCATCGTTCAAAATCCGGAAAGTGTTGAATCCTCGGGTCAGGTGTTTTTATATATTTTGGCGGCGACTGCAGTAATCTTGTTGTTCATTAAACTCCGGCTGGGTTTTTTGATGAATATCTTCGTTGCTCTTTCAATATTTATTGGCATGGCTTTAACCCTCAGCAACCTATTGGGTACTGCAGGGTTCCTTGCAGCTGTCGGGGTCTCTGTCCTTAGATTATGGAAGAAAGAGAATGTATTGTTAATGAATCTTTCGCTCATATTTGCCATTCCCGGTGTGGGAAGCTGGGTTGGCGCCTCCCTTGATGTGTTGCCTGCCCTTGTTTTATTGCTTGTGCTCACAGTCTATGACATTGTTGCTGTCTTTGGTACAAAGCATATGGTGACGTTAGCAGATAACTCAAAAAGCGGATCTTCTCTGATGTTTAGTATCCCCGTCGGGGAGCGTTGTCTGGGTCTGGGTACAGGGGATTTGGCCATTCCTTTGATCTTTGCAGTGTCTCTGCTTCGGGAATATTCGCTTGCCGCGTCCATAATAACTGTATGCGGCGGATTGCTTGGTTTGGTTGCATTGTTTTTTTATATAACCCAGGAAAAAGATGTTTTGTTGCCTGCGCTTCCTCCGATAACTGTTGGGTTGTTGTTTGGGTTTGGTGTGAGTTTACTTATCGGGTAGTATCAGATTAAAGTGAAAACCTCACACAAGGTCATTATAGGAGATAGCAGGGATATGGGGGAAATAGCTGATGAAAGCATTCATTTGATGGTCTCATCTCCCCCTTATCCGATGATTGGGATGTGGGATGAGCTTTTCAGTAAACAAAATCCAGAGATAAGAGAGGCCTTGGAAAACAAAGAAGGCCTCTGTGCTTTTGAATTAATGCACAAGGAGTTGGATAAGGTTTGGTGTGAGGTTTATCGGGTCCTGTCGCCGGGCGGGTTTGCCTGCATTAACATAGGTGATGCTACGCGAACAATCGGGGGGGGTTTTAGGTTGTACTCTAATCATTCCCGTATATTGAATCAGTGCAGGAGTATTGGTTTTCAGGTTTTGCCGGATATTCTCTGGAGGAAGCAGACTAACGCCCCTAACAAGTTTATGGGAAGCGGGATGTTGCCTCCGGGGGCTTATGTGACCTTGGAGCATGAATTTATTCTTGTTTTGAGGAAAGGTGGTAAAAGAGAGTTCCGAGGAGATGAAGAGAAATCGAATAGGCAGAAAAGCGCTTTTTTTTGGGAGGAACGCAATAAGTGGTTTTCAGATGTCTGGGATTTTAAAGGAACCACTCAAAAATTAAACGGCAACAGAACAAGGAAGAGAAGTGGCGCATATCCTTTTGAATTAGCTTATCGTCTCATAAACATGTTTTCAGTTAGGGGGGATAAGGTATTGGATCCTTTTCTTGGTACGGGCACTACCTTGACTGCGGCTGTGGTTTCTGGTAGAAACAGTATTGGCATAGAAATTGATCCGGATTTTGGAGATATTGTTTCGTCGAGGACAAAGAATATTATTGAGTTATCTAACAAATTTATCGAAAACCGGTTGAATCGACATATCGAATTTGTTAAAGAGAGAACTGAAACAAAAGGCGAATTGAAATATACAAACAAGATGTATGGGTTCCCTGTTATGACCAGGCAAGAAACCGAAATATTTTTCAGTAAGCTAAAGGAAATAAAAGAGACAGGTAATCATCTTTTTGAGGTATATTACTCAGATTATGCTTAAAACCTGTGAAAAAGAAATCAGTTGAGGTATTCTTTTGCAGGGTTTTTTATTCGGAAAAATCAGATATCCGCCTGACCACTAAAAAAGTCAGTATTTTAAACGATGAGGTTTCTGCAGGCCATCTACACTCACCAGAGGATATTAGAAGGATAAGAAATGCAGGAAGAGCGAGAACCTCCACTGCCTTCGTTGTTTTTCCCTTAGTTAAGTGGTATTTTTGCTTCGACACTTAATAAATAATACAACTTCCCCATAAACGAGGAGAAGAGTCAAATGTAGTTATAACAAACTTAAATGTACGCCTTAATATCCAGGTATACTGACAAAAATGAAAGTATTATTAGACACTAATATCGTCATACATAGAGAAGCTAACTCAGTTATTAATGAAGAAATCGGCTCTTTGTTTGCCTGGTTTGATAAACTTCACTATAAAAAATGTATCCACCCTTTAACTCTAGAAGAGATTGAAAAACATAAAGACCAGAAGGTTATTAACACTTTTAAAATAAAATTAGGTAGTTATGTCTTATTAAAAACAGAAGCACCACTATCTCCACCAGTATCTGATTTAAGCAAGAAGCGTGACCATTCACTTAATGATATTAATGATACTAGATTAATTAATGAGCTTGTTAATCACAGAGTAGATTTTTTAATTAGTGAAGACAAAGGAATTCATGAAAAAGCACGTTTATTGAATATTGACCCGCTAGTATTTACTATTGACTCATTTCTAGAAAAGGTAATTTCAGAAAATCCGAGTTTAGTGGATTATAAAACATTATCAGTAAAAAAAGAGTACTTTGGAAATGGTAATTTAGCCGATCATTTTTTTGATACTTTTCGGGATGATTATAAGGGCTTTGATAAATGGTTTAATAGAAAATCAGATGAGCAGGCTTATGTTTGTATAGATTCTGATAAAACCTTGGCATTTCTCTACGTAAAAAAAGAAGATAAAAATGAGGATTATAGTGATATACAACCAATTTTTCCAAAGAAGAAACGACTTAAAATTGGAACATTCAAAGTAAACCTAAATGGTTATAGGCTTGGGGAGAGGTTTCTTAAAATTGTTTTTGATAATGCATTAAAACAAAAAGTTGATGAAATCTATGTTACCATATTTAATAAACGCTCTGAAGAAAAAAGACTGATTAATTTGTTACTCGATTGGGGGTTTGAATATTGGGGTACGAAAACCTCCTCTTCAGGGGAAGAGCAGGTTTATGTGAGGGATTTTAGCAGGTCATTTGATGTTTCCAAACCTAAATTTACTTTTCCATGCTTTTCCTTAAACTCCGACACATATTTGGTTCCTATATATCCAGAGTATCACACAAGCCTTTTCCCGGATTCTATATTAAACACAGAATCACCTGATGACTTTGTGGAAAATGAGCCATTTAGAAATGCTTTAAGCAAAGTCTATGTTTCTAGATCCTTTATAAGAAATTTGAAATGTGGTGATACTATTATATTTTATAGGACTGGGGGATACTATAAATCAGTCATAACTACTATAGGGATTGTCGACTCAGTCATTACAGACATCAAGGATGAAAATGAGTTTGTGGCGCTCTGTCGAAAAAGGAGTGTATTCAGTAAAGAGAAACTAATTCAGCAATGGAATCACTCCAACAGCAAACCGTTTATAGTTAATTTCCTTTACACCTATTCATTTCCTAATCGAATAAACATGAAAAAATTAGTAGAGTTAGGAATAATTCAAGATAAGTACAGTGCTCCAAGGAGTTTTGAAAAGATATCAAAGAGCGATTTCGAAAAAATATTGGAAGAAACTGATACTAATAATGACATAATAGTAAATTAACAACATAAACGAAACATTATTAAAGCAGAAATATATGAATATATAATAGGTGTAAAATGGTCAAATTATTCTCTATAAAAGAAAAATATTCCAATAGAATTTATTCAAAGGAAAAGTTAGTTGAATTTAGAAGACAGAATGTGAATGTCAATAAAGATGAGTTTTGTCTAATTTATACTAGTTCTCCTGTAAAAGAGATAACTGGTTATTTTATTGTAAATGAAAAGATTAGAACCTCTATAAAAAAATTATGGGAATTGACAAAAGAAGTTGCAGGAATTTCATATAAAGAATTTAAAAAGTATTTTGAGGGATGCAAATTGGGTACTGCTATTGTATTTAAAAGAATACAAAAATTTACAAGAGCATTGGGATTAGATGATTTACGGAAAAAAGGAGATTTTAGACCTCCACAATCATATTGTAATTTAAATGATTTATTAATCGAATTATTTAATGAGTTTATCCCACAGAAACAGTTGAATCAGTTTACACACCCTAATGGTTGATGCACTTTAATCAACATCCAGTTCCTAAACGCTTTTTTCCTTGGACCTTTCATACTCTTTTAAATCCCTTTTCTTTATTTTACTTGAGTTTACAGGATAAGGTTAAGAGGTTTTATCTAACCTTTTATTTAACCTCTCCAAGCTCCCCCGTTCATTAAACCTAATCCTTAATATTTACCTTTATTCTGACATTAGCTTCCACGATCTTCTTGGTTTTCTGGTGTCTCATTATCCACAGCAACCACTCGATTATCCATAACATTAAATAATTAACCTAACAAATGAGGTAAACCAAATTACAAGTGACCATAAAATCAAGGAGATTAAAGAGACGTAGATAACATTAATTTTGATGACATGGTGATCCAAATTACAAATGTCAATAAAATCAAGGAGATTAAAAGGGGTTGAGAGAAGAAATAGAGTTTGAAAGAATATC